>NZ_JBRRES010000051.1:0-22025 GCF_056760395.1 Stenotrophomonas sp. STEN009
CCCCCCCCGCGCCCCCCCCCGCCCCTGGGTGGTGGGTGCCGAGGCCCCCCCCCCCGGGCCCCCCCCCGGGCCCCCCCCCCCCCCCCCCGCCCCCCCCCACCCTATCCCCGCGCCCGCGGCCCCCCCCCCGGCGAGCGCAGCGGTACGGATAACACCGGGCCATGCCCGGCGGGCGCAGCGGGACGCTGCTCATCCCACGATGCGCAGCACGTCATCCAGCAATGCGGCAGCAGTGACTTCCGCGCCCGCTCCCGGCCCCTGGATCAGCAACGGCTGGGTGCGATAGCGGTCGCTGTGGATGGCGACGCGGTTGTCGGTGCCCGCCCCCTGCGCCAGTGGATGATCGGCCGGCAGTTCACGCAGCCCCACCTGTGCGCCCTCAGCGTCGACCCGGCCGACGAAGCGCAGCACACGGCCGCTGTCCGTCGCCTGCTGCCAGCGCGCCTGCAGCGGTGCGTCCAGCTGCTCCAGTTCGGCCAATGCGTCGTCCAGCGGCAGCGCAGCCAACGCCGAGGGCACCAGTGAATCCACGTGCACCTGTGCGGCATCCAGCGCCAGTCCGCTGCTGCGCGCCAGAATCAGCAGCTTGCGCCGCACATCCTCGCCGGACAGATCCAGGCGCGGATCCGGTTCGGTGTAACCCGCGGCCAGCGCCTCGCGCACTGCAGCCGAGAACGGCGAACGGCCGTCATAGCGATGGAACAACCAGGCCAGGGAACCGGACAACACCCCCTCGATCGCGTGGATGTGATCCCCCCCGGCCACCAGCGCGCGCAGGCTGCTCAACAGCGGCAGTCCCGCCCCCACGGTGGCACTGTCGCCGTACCGGGCGCCGCTGTCGGCGCAGCTCTCGGCGATGGCCTTCGCGCGTGACAGCTGCCCGCCCCGGCCCAGCTTGTTGGCCGTCACTACATGCACCCCGCGCGCCAGCCACTGCGCATGGCGGGCGGCCACGTCTTCGCTGGCGGTGGCATCAACCACCACATCGCCACGCTCCAGCCCTTCGGCACCGGCCCACGGTGGCACGCTCTGGCCGCCACGCGGTGCGCGCCGCGCCAGTTCGAGCGGCAGGGCCAGATCGCGGTCAATGGCCAGCGCAGTACGCGAGTTGGCCAGCCACTGCACGCTGGGCAGTTCCAGGCCGCGCGCCTGCAGGGCCTGGTAGCGCTGCACGAACGCAGAGCCCACCGTCCCGGTGCCCAGCAGTGCCAGGCGACCGCCGCCCAGCGCCGGAATCTCGGCAGCCAGCGCGCTCATGCGTCCACCACCTGTTTGCGACGTGCGGCAGCGTCGATCACCGCTTCGGCGCGGGCTAGCGCCGCACCCAGATCGGCCAGCAGGTCGCGCTCGGCCTCGATGCCGACCGACAGGCGCAGCAGCCCTTCGCTGATGCCAGCTGCAGCACGCGCCTCAACGCTCATCGCTGCGTGGGTCATGGTCGCCGGATGCGCGACCAGGCTTTCCACGCCGCCCAGCGATTCGGCCAGGGTGAAGCAGCGCAGTCCATCGACAAACGCGCGCACGGCAGCGTGCGGATCCTCGCCGGCGCAGTCGGCCAGCTCGAACGACAGCATCGCGCCGAAGCCGCTCTGCTGGCGTGCGGCGATGGCATGACCGGGATGGTCGGCCAGGCCGGGGTAATACACCCGGGCCACGGCGGGGTGCGCGTCCAGCAGCGCGACGATCGAGGCCGTGTTCTCCTGGTGCACACGCAGGCGTGCATCCAGCGTGCGCAGGCCGCGCAGAGTCAGGAAAGCATCGAAGGGAGAGCCGGTCAACCCGAGTGCGTTGCCCCACCACACCAGCTGTTCGTGCAGCGCGGGATCACGTGCGATCACCGCACCGCCGACGACATCGCTGTGGCCGTTGATGTACTTGGTGGTCGAATGCAGCACCAGGTCGGCACCGAAGGAGAGCGGCTGCTGCAGCGCCGGCGACAGGAACGTATTGTCGACCGCCACCAGCGCCCCGGCCTTGTGCGCCGCCTCGATGACGAAGCGCAGGTCGGTGATGCGCAGCAGCGGGTTGGACGGGGTTTCCACCAGCACCAGCCGTGGCTGGGTGGCCAGGGCCTGCGCCAGCGTGCGCGGGTCGGTGAGGTCGGCGGTGACCAGTTCGAAATGCCCCTTCTTCGCCAGCGCGTTGAACAGGCGCCAGCTGCCGCCGTAGGCATCGTGCGGTACCACCAGCGTGTCGCCCGGCTGCAGCAGGGCATTCAGCACCAGGTTGATGGCGCCCATGCCGGTAGCGGTGACCACGCCACCGGCTCCGCCTTCCAGTTCGGCCAGTGCTTCGCCCAGCAGGTCGCGCGTCGGGTTGCCACTGCGCGTGTAGTCGTACTGGCGCTTGTTGCCGAAGCCTTCGAAGCTGAAGTTCGACGACAGCACGATCGGTGGAGTGACCGCGCCATGGGCGGTGTCACGATCGATGCCGGCGCGGACGGCGGCAGTGGTGCGACAACAGGACGGCTCGGCGGCGTGCAGGCTCATGCGGACTCTCCAGAAGTGCGGAAGGCGGTAGCGAGGATCGCGTCGATGCGATCGGTTTCTTTGAGGAAGGCGTCGTGGCCGTATGGGGAGCGCAGCACGCGCAGGCTGCCGCGCGGACCCAGCCCCTCGACCAGACCGACCAGGTCGGCCAACGGCACCAGCCGATCGCCTTCCACGGCCACCACCACGGTTGGCGGCAGGATGGCGGTGGGATCCACGCGGTGCAGGTCGATCGATTCGGACAGGCGCAGGTAGGCGGTCACCGGGGTGCGCGCGACGTACTGCGCGCCCGCCGCGTCGAGGTAGTCCTCGGCGGCCACACGGACGCGGCCGTTGACCACCTCGGGCGGAGCGTCGAAGCGCTCGCCGAACTCTTCCGGCGTGCGGTAGCTGAGCATCGCGAACTGCCTGGCCAGTGCCAGGCCATGGTCTTCGCCGCATTGCAGCTGTCCCAGGGCGACCGCCCGGCGCTGCAACGCACGCCACGCCGCGGCATAGGGGTGCGGACGATGCGCACCACTGGCCAGCACCAGCTGGCGCACGCGGGCGCGATGGCGGACAGCGAACTGCTGCCCGACCAGGGCGCCATAGGAGTAGCCGACAAACGCCTTCAGTGTGCGGATGCCCAGGTGATCCAGCAGCAGGGCCAGCGCGTCTGCCTGGTCGGCCGTGTCGATCGGCACGTCCAGCGCGCCATCCGCACCGATGAAGTCGAACGCCAGAACGCGCAGCTGCTGCGGATCGAGCGTGCGGCCACTGCCGACCAGTTCCTCGGCCCAGCCCTTCTCGGCGAACTGCGCGTTGGACGCCACATGGCGATGGGCGGAGATGCCGCCAGCCAGTACCACCACCGGTGCATCGACCGGTCCCACCCATTCGTAGCGAACGCGTACCGGGCACGCGCCGGCGTGGCGCATCGACAGCACCGCGGCGAACTCGCCGCGCTCGGCGTGCACGCGGTCTTCGACCGGCACGCTGACGGGGACAAAGGGTTCGGGGCGAAGCGTGGTGCTGGGGGCGAAGCTCATGGCGGGATCCGTTAGGGGAATCGGCCATCGAGCCTTCGCGGGGCTCGCGTTCGAGATGCACCTGCGGTGCATGGTTCGAACCATCTTCCGGTGGACGCCACGGTCCCCGCAGGATTTGGCACCTACGCCGGCACTTGCGCGCCTGCGGGCTGCCCCGGCTTCAAAGGGCCTGTCCCTCTGCCGGTCTCGATGGTGGAGCCACGATGCCATCGCCTTCCGCCCATGTCAATCCCTTCATGCGGATAAAGCGATGAATGCCCGGAGCGATCGCTGCGGCCCACCTTTCGCGGATCAGGTACAGTCGCGGCGGTCCCCCTGTCCGGAACGCCCGATGCCGCGCCTGCCCTTGTCCTGCCTGCTGCTGCCGCTGCTGGTCAGCACCACCGCCGGAGCTGCCGACTGGCGGCAGGGCTGGGGCCTGGTGCCCTCACCGGCCCCCGCCCCCGGCACGCAGGGCATCGGCCAGGCGGTCCCCATGGCGCAGCTGCGGCTGCAGCAGGTGGGCGAGTACTGGCAGGCCCGGATCGACAACACCCTGGCCGGCCCATTACAGGTTGAACTGCGCGCTGGCCCCGGGCGCCCCATCGAGGGCCTGCCGGTACGGTCGCTGGTGCAGGGCGACAGCAGCTTCGTGATCGGTCACCTGCCCTCGCCCGTGGGCGGCAGCACGCTCGACGTACGCCTGCAGTCGGTACCGGGCCGTCCCGACGCCCGCGCCGAAGACGTGGCCTACCGCCTGCCGTTCGACGCCGCACGCCTGCGCGTGGACCAGGCGCCGCAGGGCCGGTTCAGCCACGATGACGAGGAGAACCGCGACGCCGTGGACTTCGCCCTGCCCGAGGCGACGCTGGTGCTGGCCGCGCGCGAGGGAACCGTGATGCAGATCCAGGACGGCTTCCGCGGCAACGGCCAGGACCGCGAGCGCGACGGCGGCAGGGCGAATTTCATCCGTGTCCTGCACAGCGACGGCAGCATGGCGCTGTACGGCCATCTGCAGGCAGGCGGCATGCGCGTGCGTCGTGGCCAGGCCGTGCAGGCCGGACAGCCGATCGGCCTGTCCGGCAACAGCGGCTACAGCAGCGCCCCGCACCTGCATTTCGTGGTGCAGGTCAACCGCGGCATGGCGCTGCGCTCGGTACCCGTGCGCATCTTCGCCTCCCAGGGACAGCTGCAGTTCGCCCGCCAGGGTGATGCCGAGGGCGCGGCCGGGCGCTGACCGGCCACGGCCGGTATAATCAGGCGCTTATCTCTTTGAAAAGCGCCCCGGGCGGGCGCCACTGCCATGTCCGAAGTCGCCACCGAAGCGTCGCGTCGCCGCACCTTCGCCATCATCTCCCATCCTGACGCCGGCAAGACCACGCTGACCGAAAAGCTGCTGCTGTTCGGAGGCGCGATCCAGATGGCCGGTTCGGTCAAGGGCCGCAAGGCGGCCCGCCATGCCACCTCGGACTGGATGGCGCTGGAGAAGGAACGCGGCATCTCCGTCACCTCCTCGGTGATGCAGTTCCCGTACGAAGGCAAGATCGTCAACCTGCTCGACACCCCCGGCCACGCCGACTTCGGCGAGGACACCTACCGCGTGCTGACCGCGGTGGACTCGGCACTGATGGTGATCGACGTGGCCAAGGGCGTGGAAGAGCGCACCATCAAGCTGATGGAAGTGTGCCGCCTGCGCGACACCCCGATCATGACCTTCATCAACAAGCTGGACCGCGAGGGCAAGGATCCGATCGAACTGCTGGATGAAGTGGAAACCGTGCTGGGCATCCAGTGCGCGCCCGTCACCTGGCCGATCGGCATGGGCCAGCGCCTGAAGGGCGTGGTCCACCTGCTGACCGGCGAGGTGCACCTGTACGAACCGGGTCGCAACTTCACCCGCCAGGATTCGACCATCTTCCCGTCGATCGACGCTCCCGGCCTGGCCGAGAAGATCGGCGCACAGATGCTGGCCGACCTGCGCGATGAACTGGAGCTGGTGCAGGGCGCCAGCCATCCGTTCGACCTGCAGGCCTATCGCGAGGGCAAGCAGACGCCGGTGTTCTTCGGTTCGGGCGTGAACAACTTCGGCGTGCAGCCCCTGCTGGACTTCTTCGTCGAGCACGCGCCATCGCCGCAGGCACGCGCCACCACCGGCCGCGAGATCGCCCCGGAAGAGAGCAAGCTGACCGGCTTCGTGTTCAAGATCCAGGCCAACATGGACCCGCAGCACCGCGACCGCGTCGCCTTCATGCGGGTGTGCTCGGGCCGCTTCAGCGCGGGCATGAAGACCTTCCACGTGCGCACCGGCAAGGAGATGAAGCTGGCCAACGCCCTGACCTTCATGGCCAGCGACCGTGAAATCGCAGCCGAGGCCTGGCCGGGCGATGTGATCGGCATCCACAACCACGGCACCATTTCCATCGGCGATACCTTCACCGAAGGCGAGGCCGTCACCTTCACCGGCATCCCCAACTTCGCCCCGGAGCTGTTCCGCCGTGCGCGCCTGCGCGATCCGCTCAAGCTCAAGCAGCTGCAGAAGGGCCTGGCCCAGCTCTCCGAAGAGGGCGCGACCCAGTTCTTCCGGCCGCTGACCAGCAACGATCTGATCCTGGGTGCGGTGGGCGTGCTGCAGTTCGACGTGGCCGCTTACCGCCTGAAGGACGAGTACGGCGTGGAAGCCACCTTCGAGCCGGTCAGCGTCACCACGGCGCGCTGGATCCACTGCAGCAACGAGAAGAAGCTGGAAGAGTTCCGCGAGAAGAACGCACTGAACCTGGCGCTGGACGCCGCCGGCCATCTGGTCTATCTCGCGCCGACCCGGGTCAACCTGCAGCTGGCACAGGAGCGCGCGCCCGACGTGCGCTTTGCCGCCACCCGCGAGGCCGCGCACACCCTAACCGCTGGCTGAATCCGGCCAGTCAGGACATCGGACTTCCGTGTGGAGGCGGGCGTGCATGCGCCCGCCATCGCGGCGATGATAGGGGGGCGCGGGTCCCCCTCCCCGCGAATGATGCCTACGCCATGTCCTCGACTTCCGTTGCTTCGATCCGCGAAGAAATCGCCAGTGCGCTGACCCACGGTCTCGGCGCCGTACTGGCGCTCGGTGCGGGTGCCGTGCTGATCACCCTGGCCGCCATCTACGGCGATGGCTGGCAACTGGCAGGTGCGATCGTGTTCGGCATCGCGCTGCTGCTGCTGTACACCGCCTCCACCCTCTACCACGCCATCCAGCATCCGGTTGCCAAGGGCAGGCTGAAGGTCTTCGACCACTGCGCGATCTATGTACTGATCGCCGGTACCTATACGCCGTTCACGCTGATCGGCCTGCGTGGCCCGTGGGGCTGGGGTCTGTTCGCCGCGATCTGGACGCTGGCCCTGGCCGGCGTGGTGTTCAAGCTGTTCTATACCGGCCGCTTCAAGCGCCTGTCTACCGCCATCTACGTGGCCATGGGCTGGCTGGTGATCGTCGCGGTCAAGCCCATGCTGGCCTCCATCGATGGCTGGACGCTGGGCTGGCTGCTGGCCGGAGGTATCTCCTACACGCTGGGGACCTACTTCTATCACCGCGAATCGATCCCCTATTCGCATGCGATCTGGCACCTGTTCGTGATCGGCGGGAGTGTCTGCCACTTCGTCGCGGTGACCATGCAGGTGCTGTAGAGAGCCGTGCCACACGCGTTCCTGTGCACACCGCGCACATGAACGCTTCGCGCTGCGTCCACCCGCGCAGGGCAACCATGGCAGCGTGAATGCGACTGCCTCCCCTGCTCCGCCGCGTCCGTCGCGCTGGCGCTTCCGCCGCCCTGGCCCGCGAGGCCAGCGCTGGCTGGCGGTGCTGGTGTTCCTGCTGGCGGCCATCCTGGTATTGATCGCGCTCTGGGACTGGAACTGGTTCAAGGGGCCGGTCGAGCGGGCGGTACAGGCGCGGACCGGCCGCGTGCTGCAGATCGGCCACCTGGATGTCGACCTCGGCCGTACCAGCACGATCCGCGCCGACACCGTCA
Organism: Stenotrophomonas sp. STEN009; assembly: GCF_056760395.1. NCBI lineage: Bacteria > Pseudomonadati > Pseudomonadota > Gammaproteobacteria > Lysobacterales > Lysobacteraceae > Stenotrophomonas > Stenotrophomonas sp. STEN009. The sequence continues at coordinate 7,501 of NZ_JBRRES010000051.1, forward strand.
CGTTCGCCAATGCGTCATGGGCGAAGCAGCCGAACATGGCCAGTGCCGACCGGGTCGAAATCGACCTGCGGGTGTGGCCCCTGCTGCGGGGCAGCGTGCAGCTCCCCGAGATCCGCCTGACCCGTCCCGACGTGCTGCTGGAAACCGCCCCACGCAAGGGCGAGCCGGGCAACTGGGATTTCCTGGGTGACAGCCGCGGCGGCGCCACGCCCCAGCTCAAGCGGCTGCGTATCGATGACGGCCGCCTGCAGTTCATCGACGCGGCGGGTCGCACCGACATCCATGTCAATGTGCGTAGTGGCCGGCCCAGGCAGGCGGATGCCGCGCCGCCCCTGCTGGTGCAGGGCAAGGGTCGTTGGCAGGGCAATCCTTTCACCCTTCGCGGCGGCACCGAATCTCCGCTGGAACTGACCGACAGCCATCATCCCTTCCGCATCCATCTTGATGGGCGTGCAGGTGCCACCCATGCCGTCGCCCATGGCACCCTGACCAATCCCTTCCAGCTGCAGGTGCTCGACCTCGCTTTCGCGCTCAGTGGCCAGGATCTGGCCGACCTGTATCCCCTGCTGGGCATCGCCATTCCGCCTTCGCCGCCCTATGCCCTGGAGGGGCGCCTGAAGCGCGACCATAACGTGTGGCGCTACGAGCAGTTCACCGGCAAGGTCGGCGACAGCGATCTCGGCGGCAATGTGAAGTTCGAAACAGGTGGTGCGCGCCCGCGCCTGACGGCCACGCTGGAGTCCCGCCGGCTGGACTTCGACGACCTGGCCGGCTTTGTCGGCGCCCCGCCCAGAACCGGTGGCGGCGAGACCGCCAACGCCGAGCAGAAGGCCGAGGCCGCACGCGTGGCGGCGCGTACCAGGGTGCTGCCGGACACGCCGTACAATCTCGGCAAGCTGCGCGCGATGGATGCCGATGTGCGCTGGAAGGCACATCGCATCAACGCACCATCGCTGCCGCTTGACGATATGGATGCGCATCTGCTGCTGGACGATGGCGTGCTGCGGCTGGACCCGCTGAACTTCGGTGTGGCCGGTGGTGACATCCGCAGCACGATCCGCATGGATGCGCGGCAGCCGCAGATCGCCACCGCGCTCAAGGCCAGCGTGCGCGGCGTGCAGCTGGGACAACTGTTCCCGGATGCGAAGCTGGCCGAGCAGGCCAAGGGCGGCATCGGTGGCGAAATCGACCTCAGCGGCCGCGGCAACTCGATCGCCGCCATGCTGGGCAGCAGCAATGGCGATGTGGGCCTGGCAATGGGACGTGGCCACGTCGGCAATCTGGTGATGGAACTGGCCGGGCTGGACATCACCGAGGCAGTCAAGTTCCTGGTGACCGGCGACAAGCAGATTCCGCTGCGCTGCGCCTTTGCCGACTTCGGCGTACGCGAGGGATTGATGACCAGCCGCACGTTCGCCGTCGATACCACCGACACGCTGATTCTCGGCGAAGGCACCGTCAGCCTGCGCGATGAGTCGCTGGACCTGCTGCTGAAGCCACGGCCGAAGGACCGCAGCATCCTCGTGCTGCGCTCGCCGCTGCACATCGCGGGAACGTTCAAGGATCCTTCGTTCCGCCCGGACTTCAAGGCGCTCGGCGTCCGCGGTGCGGTCGCCCTGGCGCTGGGAAGCATCGCGCCACCGGCCGCACTGCTGGCCACGATCGAACTGGGCCCCGGCAAGGACGCCGACTGCGGCGGGCAGTACGCGAAGTAGGCACGTTTGTTGGATCGCGAATTGAGGGGCGCGCGGAACGACAAAGTGTTGCCAACCCAGATTGGCCGCTACCCACCGCGCTCGCCGCAATGTATCCAGAAGCGGAGGGCATGGCCGTGCAGGACCGTTGGCGCCATGGATGGCGCCATCGAGCCCCCATGGATGGGTTTACGGCGTGTCCTGCACGGCCATGCCCTCCGCCTTCCGGCGCATCAGCAAGGCACCGCTTTGGCTTTGGCTTTGGCTTTGGCTCCGAACAGCGGGCCGGCGGGCCGCAGGCCCGCCAGCGAAAACTCATCCCGCCACGATGTACTGCTGCAGCTGGTCCAGCTCGCGGCGCTGTGCATCGATCACCGACTTCACCAGATCGCCGATGGAAATCACGCCCAGCACTTGTCCCCCCTCCACCACCGGCAGATGGCGGATACGGTAATCGGTGACCAGCTGCAGGCAATGTTCGACCTGTTCGCCGGGCGCCACCGTCACCACCTTCGCAGTCATGATCTCGGCTACCGCCGTATCGCGTGAGGAACGATCGCGCAGGACGATCTTGCGGGCGTAATCACGTTCGGACAGGATGCCGACCAGTCGCGGCCCTTCCATCACCAGCACCGCACCGATGCCCTTCTCGGCCATCAGCCGGATCGCATCGATCACCGCCGCGCCGGGCGCGACCGCATGCACTTCAGGGGACTTGCCGTCCAACAGTTGCCGTACCGACGTCATCTGCCTGCCCTCCCAGGGTGGGTTGCACGACGGAGTCTGCCACGGACGATGCTAGCCAGGCGTCAACCAGGTACAGGGGACGCTGCTTGGACTCCTCATACAGGCGCCCCAGGTACTCGCCGATCAGGCCCAGCGCGATCAGCTGCACGCCGCCCAGGAACAGGATCACCGCCATCATCGTCGGCCAGCCCGCCACGCGGTCGCCGTACATCGCGGCCTTCACGATCACCCAGACACCGAACACGAAGGCCACCGCCGCAGTGGCCAGGCCCAGATAGGTGGCCGCGCGCAGCGGCACGGTGGAGAAACCGGTGATGCCTTCCAGCGCGAAGTTCCACAGCCGCCACAGGCTGAACTTGCTGCTGCCGGCCACCCGCGGGTGGCGCTGGTACGGCACCGCCACCCGGCGGAAGCCAACCCAGCTGAAAAGCCCCTTCATGAAACGGTGACGCTCACGCATTTCACGCAACGCGCTCAGCGCGCGTGGCGACAGCAGGCGGAAGTCCCCGGTATCGGCGGGAATCGGCGTGCGCGACAGGCGGCCGATCACCCGGTAGAACATCGCCGCGGTCGCACGCTTGACCCAGCTCTCGCCCGCGCGCGCCCGGCGCGTGCCATAGACGTTGTCATAACCCTCGCGCCACCGCGCCACGAACTGCGGCAGCAGTTCCGGTGGATCCTGGCCGTCGGCATCGAGAATCATCGCCGCACCCTCGCGGACGAGATCCAGCCCGGCGGTCAGCGCGGCCTCCTTGCCGAAATTGCGCGACAGCTTCAGCGCCGACACGCGTGGCTCGGACTGCGCCAGCGCGGCGATCACCTCCCAGGTTCCGTCCTGGCTGCCGTCGTCAACGTAAAGGATGTGGCCATCGATGTCCGGCATCGCATCCAGTACCGCGCACAGGCGCGGGTGCAGTACCGGCAGCGCCAGAGCTTCGTTGCAGGCGGCAATGACGACGGTGAGGCGTTCACGGATCATGCCCGGATTGTACGTCGCCAGTGCGGAGCGGCGCAGACGCCCGCCTCAGTCCTCGGCCAGGTACGCAGCGCCGCCCAGCTGCCGGGCCTGGCGCTGGATCCACGCGGCGCGACGCTGTACGTAGGGACCGGGCGAGGCCGCGCTGTAGCGCCGCGGTGCCGGCAACACGGCCGCCAACCGCGCGCTCTCGGCCGGGCTGAGGCGCGCGGCGTCCTTGCCCCAGAAGGTCTTCGCCGCCGCCTGCGCACCGTACACGCCGTCACCGAACTCGGCGATGTTCGCGTACATCTCCAGGATCCGCTGCTTGGGCCACAACGTTTCGATCAGCACCGTGTACCAGACCTCCAGGCCCTTGCGGATCCAGCTGCGGCCCTGCCAGAGGAACAGGTTCTTGGCCACCTGCTGGCTGATGGTGCTGGCCCCGCGCAGCCGGCCGCCCCGCGCGTTGTGGTCACGCGCCTTCTCGATGGCCTGCAGATCGAACCCACTGTGTTCGGGGAAACGCTGGTCCTCGGCCGCCACCAGCGAAATCGGCAGGCTCGGCGCCATCTGGTCCAGATCCCGCCACTGGTAGTGCAGCCGGTAGGCCCAGTCGCCCGCACCCAGCGCCTCCCCGTAGCGCCACAGCATCACGCTGGAAATGGGCGGATCCACGAAGCGCAGCACCAGCACCTGCAGGCAGCTGAAGGCCACGAACAGCACCGGCAGCCACAGCAGCCGCTTCCAGTGCCAACGCCGGCGGCGCGGAACGTCCCCGGCCACCTTCACCTTGTCCTGCTCTCCCCCTGCCCCCATTAGTGGTGCATCCTTCTTCTGCCTGGCTGTCGGCGCATTATCCGGCAACCACCCCTGTTTCCGCGCGATGTGAGCCGATGACCGCCCAACCTGATTCCCTGATCCGCTTCCTGCTTCCCGACGCGGGTGTCCGCGGCGTACACGTGCGCCTGCAGGCCACCTGGCAGGAAATCCTGTCCCATGCCCATTACCCGGACGCCGCAGCCGAGCTGCTCGGCGAAGCCTGCGTGGCCTCGGCGCTGTTCACCGGCCACACCAAGGTCGACGGCCGCCTGTCCATCCAGCTGCGCAGCAGCACGACCCTGCGCACGCTGTTCGCCGAATGCACCGCCGCCGGCACCCTGCGCGGCATCGCCCAGCTCAGCGAGGGCGCCGACGCGCCGCGCGACCTGTCCAGCCTGGGCGATGACGCCCTCCTCGCCATCACCATCGAGAACCCCGGGCTGGACCCGCGCGAACCGCAGCGCTACCAGAGCCTGGTCGGGCTCAGCGCCGCGGAACTGGACGAGGCCTTCGAGGACTACTTCCGGCAGTCCGAGCAGTTGCCGACGCGACTGCTGCTGGCCGCCGACCGCACGGGGGCCAGCGGCCTTCTGCTGCAGAAACTGCCCGGCGACGAGGGCGACGAAGATGGCTGGTCACGCGCCAGTGCCCTGTTCGAGACCCTGGGCAGGGCCGAACTGCTCGCTACTCCCGCCGAGCAGCTGCTGCACCGCTTGTTCCATGAGGAGAACCCGGAGCTGATGGGCAGCAAGCCACTGTCCTTTGCCTGCTCCTGCTCGCGCGAGCGGGTCGCCTCGATGCTGCAGTCGCTGGGCGAGGAAGAGGCGCGGGCGGCGGCCGAAGCCACCGGCGAGGTCGAAGTCCGCTGCGAATTCTGCGGACGGGAGTATCACTTCCCGTTGACGGAGTTCGGCATACTGTTCCACGGTGCCGAGGGGGCTGTTCCGGCACCTGAACGCCTTCAGTAAGCGGCGGGTCTTGCACCTGGGGAGGATCAAGGCTTGTTAAGAAATCATAAACACCCTAGGATCGAGTCCCCGCCCCTGCGGGAACTTCCGTTGTCTGTCCCTGTCTGAACTGGTCCGATGCGTACCTATCTGCGTCTACCGCTGGCCCTGCTGATCGCCCTTGGCGCGGTCGCGGGCGCGCATGCGCAGAGCAAGGACACCCGCACGGTGCTGCCGGTGTGGAACAAGGGCAGCGGCAAGGTCGAAGCCCTGCTCTACCTGGAACCCACCGGTGAGCAGGCCGCCGGCGCCCGCTGGCATTTCGGCCGCAATTCGCTGGATGCGGCCTTTGGCTTGTCGTCGGGCGACTCGCTGGGCCTGCTCTGCAGCAACAGCAGCAGTACCAGCATCAGCGGTCTGGCCAGCCACTGCATGCTGGCCAGCCTGGGCGACGACGATGACCTCAGCAGCCGCCGCTTCACCGGCACGGCTGCCCTGAACCGGGGCAGCAGCCGCCTGGGCATCACCGCCGGTACCGGTCGCGAAACACTGCCCGCCTGGCTGGCCGGCCCGAACAAGACGCCGTCCCTGCGTGCCGAGCAGAACGACCTGACCGTGTTCGCGCAGAAGAACATCGGCCGCGAAGGATTCGTGTCCATCGCCGGCACCTACGCCAAGGCACGCCTGGTTCCGCTGGCCGATGCCTCGCCGGCCCTGGTCGATCGCTGGGACAGCAAGAGCCTCAGCCTCGGCGCCGGTTACGGCAACTTCACCGGCAGCATCATCGGCCGCGTGGTCGACGTGCCCGGCCGCCCTGGCAAGTGGGAAGGTCTGGGCATCGGCCTGACCTGGCGGACGCCGTGGTCCGGCCAGCTCACCGTCGGCGCCGAGAACGTGATCAGCCGCGGCAAGAACCCCTTCTCTCCACGCAACGAGAGCAACGACGACGGCACCGTGCCGTATGTGCGTTACGAGCAGGATCTCTGACCGCTCGCACCTCCCTCATGCAGTGACATCGCGGGCGCCGGAAGGCGCCCGTTGCGTTTGCGTGTGCCGCACTCCCTCTGCGCCCCTCCGGCGCTGTCGCAATGTGTGCGTTTCTCGCCGCCGCGACATGTTTCGATACATATCAATGGAAACTTTTTTCATCATTTTTTTTTAACAAACGAGGCGCCATGCCACAAACCCTACTGCAAGCCGTTGAAAAGTATTGACATTCCATGAATTTACACAAATCACAGCTTTGATTAACACAGCTTTAATTCTTTGCAGGCGCCCGCTACTATCGGCTCAGCCTCGCGATTTGGAAGCGCACTTTCGCTTCCCCGCCGGGCATAACCCCAGCCAAGATTTCTTGGAGAGAGAGAGCCAATGAATTTCCAGTCCAACAAGCTGCGTGACGCTGTTGTCGTCGCGCTGATCGCGGGTGCGGCCACGTCCGTAACCGCCCAGGCGCAGGAAGCGACCAACCTGGATCGCATTTCGGTGACCGGTTCGCGCATCAAGAGCACCGACATCGAAACCTCGCAGCCGGTCCTGAGCCTGACCCGCGCCGATATCGAAAAGCAGGGTGTGACCTCGGTTGCCGATATCCTGCAGCGCGTCGCCGCCAACGGTGCCGCACTGAACCGCACCTTCAACAACGGTGGTGACGGTTCGGCCGGCGTCAGCCTGCGCAACCTCGGCGCCGAGCGCACCCTGGTGCTGGTCAACGGCCGTCGCTGGACCACCGGTCTGGACGGCAGCGTCGACCTGAACACCATCCCGACCGCGATGATCGAGCGCATCGACGTCCTGAAGGACGGCGCTTCGACCATCTACGGTTCGGATGCCATCGCCGGCGTGGTGAACATCATCACCAAGCAGAACTTCGACGGCGCCGAGGCAAACTTCTACAAGGGCCAGTACAGCCAGGGCGACGGCGATCGTGAAGCCTATGACTTCACCATCGGCACCACCACCGACCGTGCGTCGCTGGTGCTGGGTGCGTCCTACGTGAACGAGAAGGAGGTCATGGCCGGCAATCGCAAGATCTCCGCTGGCGGCCCGCCGTTCTTCAGCGGCCAGAGCGGCACCGGCATCCCGGGCTCCTACGTCCGCAATGATCAGCGCTACGTCATCATCAATGGCGTGGAAACCCCGTTCGTCAGCAACGTGCACGGCTACAACACCGCGCCGGACAACTACCTGCTGACCCCGAACGAGCGCACCTCGCTGTTCGCTGTGGGTTCGTACAACATCACGGACAACATCTCCTTCCGCACCGAGGCGATGTACAACGAGCGCAAGTCCGAGCAGCTGCTGGCGGCCATGCCGGTGACGGGCATGACGCTCAGCGCGGACAGCATGTACAACCCGTACGGCCAGGACCTGACCGGCGTGAACCGTCGTTTCAATGAAACCGGCGGCCGTTCGTTCAACCAGAACGTCAAGAACTGGCACTTCTACGGTGGCTTTGAAGGCTTCTTCGAGTTCGCCGACCGCAACTTCGACTGGGATGTCGGCTACCGCTACGACAAGACCGACCAGAACGACCTGACCTACGGCCTGTTCAACATCCAGCGTCTGGATGAGGCGTATGGTCCGTCGGCGCTCCGCGATGGCCAGGCTGTCTGTCTGACCGCAGGCGGAGCCGTCATTCCGGGCTGCGCACCGATCAATCCGCTGGGTGGCGAAGGTTCGATCTCGCAGGCGGCACTCGACTACACCTCGTTCACCGCGCACGATTCGGCCAGCCTGGTGTCGAAGAGCTACTACGCCAACATCTCCGGTGAGATCGTGCAGCTGCCGGCCGGTGCGCTGGGCTTCGCTGCCGGTTATGAGAACCGCAGGGAAAGCGGCCAGTTCGACCCCGACGCCTTCATCGCAGCGGGCCTGAGCACCGGCAACGGCGCTGCGCCGACCAAGGGTGCTTACGACCTGGACGAGTTCTACCTGGAACTGTCGATCCCGGTCCTGGCCGATCTGCCGGGCGCGCAGCTGCTGGACTTCAGCGTGGCGACCCGTTACTCGGACTACAGCAACTTCGGTAACACCACCAACAACAAGTTCGGTTTCCGCTGGAAGCCGATCGAAGACCTGATGGTGCGTGGTAACTATTCCGAAGGCTTCCGCGCTCCGAGCATCAACAACCTGTACCGCGGCGACACCGATTCGTTCGAGACCTACGCCGACCCGTGTGCCCGGGCCAACAACCCGACCGGCGCAGTGCTGGCGCAGTGTATCGCCCAGGGCGTTCCGGCGAACTTCGTCCAGCCGAACACCGATGGCGAGTCTGGCCCGCTGCAGACCGTCGAGCCGTTCACCTGGAAGTCGAACCCGGATCTGAAGCCGGAAACCTCGACCAGCAAGACGCTGGGCCTGGTGTGGAGCCCGAGCTTCGTCTCCGGCCTGAACGTGACCCTGGACTGGTGGCAGATCAAGATCGAAGACGCCATCACCCGCCCGGCGATCGGCGACATCATGGATCGTTGCTACGGTGGTACCGCGCAGCAGCAGGCAGCCTACTGCGGTCTGATCACGCGTGACCCGAACTACGGCACCATCAACGAGCGCTACACCATCACCAACGTCGACATGCCGCTGATGAACCTGGCGTCGTACAAGGTGGAGGGCTGGGATCTGGGCGTGCTGTACAAGCTGCCGGAAACCTCGTTCGGCCAGTTCACCGTCAGCCTGGACGGCACCTACCTGAGCAAGTGGGAGACCAAGTCGACCGAAGATGCTCCGGTTGATGGCCGTCAGGGCCGCTATCTGGACCAGGATCCGTACTGGCGCGTCCGTTCCAACCTGTACGTCGACTGGTCCTACGGTGACTTCGGTGTCAACTACGGCCTGCGCTACAAGTCGGGCATGACCGAAGACTGCCTGCTGGGCGCATCCACCCGTGCCTACTGCTCGGATCCGGAAGGTCGCAAGAACCACATTGGTGCCACCACGTACCACGACATCCAGGTGCGCTACAACACCCCGTGGAAGGGCACCATCATGCTGGGCCTGAACAACGCGTGGGACAAGGATCCGCCGGTCTCGTACACGGTGTCCTACAACATGTTCGACCCGCAGTACGACCTGCCGGGCCGCTACATGTACATGCAGTACAAGCAGAAGTTCTGATCGGTTGATCGATCGATGACTGCAGCAACGGCCCCGCAAGGGGCCGTTGTTCTTTCTGCACTGCCGGCGCGTACCACCCTGCACCGGCAACAAAAAAGCCGCGATCAGGTCGCGGCTTTTTCGTGGGCAACGGAAACCGTCAGCCGTTCGGAATGAGCGTCTCGATCAGGTGTTCGACATAGGCCTCGAAATCCTCCCGCGCCTGCTTCGGCTGCTGCAGCTGCAGCGACAGCTGCAGGAAGCCCACATAGGCCGCATAGGCCAGGCGCGCACGATGGCGTGCGTCGGTGGAGCTCAGGCCTGCCTGACGGAACGAGGCGATGAGGTAATCGAGGCGACGCTGCGAAACGCGGTCGATCACCGGCCGCACCATCGGATGGTCCAGCGCCTTCAGCAGCTCGCTGTAGATGATATGCGGCTGCACTTCGTGCGCCACCATCTGGAACAGCTGACGCAGGCGCGCGCGCGGATCCGGCACGTCTTCCAGGCTGCCGAACACCTGCTCCTGCTCGAACAGCTCCCACCGCTCCAACGCCGCCTGCAGCAGTGCGTCGCGCGAGGGGAAATGCCAGTAGAAGCTGCCCTTGGTGACGCCGAGGCGCCGCGCCAGCGGTTCCACCGCGACGGCACCCACGCCTTGTTCAGCAATCAGATCGAGGGCCGCCTGGGCCCAGTCTTCGGCGCTCAGGCGGCTGTTGCGGCCGGCGCGCGGTTCGCCGGCAGAAGCGTCAGGTTGATTCATGGAGTGATTTAACCATACGGCGGGGTTCGTTGCAGTACGCGGATGCAGCCGAAGGGCTCCGCTATGCAGACCGGCCACCTGACGCGCCGCACCATACCATGCAGTATTGACATCCCCCGCAACCGATCCATACTAGCAAGTATGGTTACTTCCCCCACACCCGTTGCGTTCCACGACCTGCGTCTGGAAGCCGCGCACGGCACACGGCTGGCCGCCACGGCCAGCGATCACGGCCGCCGCGGCCGGGTGCTGTTCGCCCACGGTTTCGGGCAGACCCGGCATGCCTGGAACGCCACGGCCCGCGCGCTGTCTGCTGCCGGCCTGCAGACGCTGGCCTACGACGCCCGCGGTCACGGCGATTCGGACTGGAATGCCGCCGACCTGCCCTATCACGGCGAGCAGTTTGCCGACGACCTGATCGTGCTGGCCGGCGAACAGCCGCGCCCGCCGGTGCTGGTCGCCGCCTCGATGGGCGGCCTGTTCGGCCTGCTGGCCGAATCGCGCTGGCCGGGCCTGTTCTCGGCGATGGTGCTGGTGGACATCACCCCGCGCTGGGATACCGCGGGCGTGGAGCGCATCCTCGCCTTCATGACCGCCCATCCCGATGGCTTCGCCTCGCTGGCCCAGGCCGCCGACGTGATTTCCGCCTACATGCCGCATCGGCCTCGCAAATCCGAGCAGTCGCTGCGCGCGCTGCTGCGCGAGGATGGTCACGGCCGCTGGCGCTGGCACTGGGATCCGCGCCTGGTCGCCGAGCTGGCCCGCGACAGCGAGCAGCACCAGGATGCGCTGGCCGATGCCGCGCGGCAGGTGAAGTGCCCGATGCTGCTGGTCAGTGGGGGTCGCAGTGACCTGGTCACGCCGCAGACCGTGGCCGAATTCCTGGCGCTGGCCCCGCACGCGCGCCACGTGCAGTTGCCGCAGGCCACGCACATGGTCGCCGGCGACGACAACGACGCCTTTACCGCTACTGTGTTGGACTATCTGGACGTGTTGCCTGCGGTGGACGCCGCAGCTTCGTCCGTCACAAACGAGCACGTCACCGGAGCACGCTCATGAGCATCGTTCTTCCCTTCCTTGCCCTGCTGCTGGCAGGTGCATTCGCCGCCTACCACCGCATGCGGCTGGTCACCTGGACGCTGATCAGCGCCGCGCTGCTGGTCGCCTGCTGGTTCATCCCCTACGTCAACCAGACCGCCACGATCGTCGCCGCCGCCGTGCTGGCCGTGATCGCTGTACCGCTGCTGCTGCCGTTCATCCGCAAGCCGCTGCTGACCGGTCCGATGATGAAGGTGTTCCGCAAGGTACTGCCGCCGCTGTCGCAGACCGAGCGCATCGCACTGGAAACCGGCTCGGTCGGTTTTGAAGGCGAGCTGTTCACCGGCGATCCGGACTGGAACATCCTGCTCAACTATCCCAAGCCGCAGTTGACCGCCGAGGAGCAGGCCTTCCTCGACGGCCCGGTGGAAGAGCTGTGCCGGATGGTCAACGACTGGGAGATCACCCACGTCCACGCCGACCTGCCGCCGGAGCTGTGGGCCTTCATCAAGAAGAACAAGTTCTTCGGCATGATCATCCCGAAGGAATACGGCGGCCTGGGCTTCTCCGCGCTGGCCCACCACAAGGTGATCCAGAAGCTGGCCTCGGTATCCTCGGTGGTCAGCTCGACCGTCGGCGTGCCGAACTCGCTGGGTCCGGGCGAACTGCTGGTGCATTACGGCACCCAGGAGCAGAAGGACCAGTACCTGCCGCGTCTGGCCGACGGTCGTGAAGTGCCCTGCTTCGGCCTGACCGGCCCGTTTGCCGGCTCCGATGCCACCTCGATTCCCGACTACGGCATCGTCTGCCGGGGCGAATGGAATGGCGAGCAGGTGCTGGGCGTCAGGCTGACGTTCGACAAGCGTTACATCACCCTGGCTCCGGTCGCATCGCTGATCGGTCTGGCCTTCCGCATGTACGACCCGGATGGCCTGATCGGCGAGACCCGCGACATCGGCATCACTCTGGGCCTGCTGCCGCGCGATACCGCCGGCGTCGAGATCGGCCGCCGCCACTTCCCGCTGAACTCGACCTTCCAGAACGGCCCGATTCGCGGCAAGGACGTGTTCATCCCGCTGACCCAGCTCATCGGCGGCGCTGCCATGGCCGGCAAGGGCTGGAACATGCTCAACGAATGCCTGGCCGTGGGCCGTTCGATCACGCTGCCGTCCACCGCCAGCGGTGGCGCCAAGGCCGGCGCTGCGGTGACCGGCGCCTACGCGCGCATCCGCAAGCAGTTCGGCCTGTCGGTCGGCCGCTTTGAAGGCGTGGAGGAAGCACTGGCCCGTATCGGCGGCAAGGCCTACAAGATCAGCGCGCTGTCGCAGGCCACGGCTGCCGCCGTCGACCGCGGCGACGTGCCATCGGTACCGTCGGCGATCGCCAAGTACCACTGCACCAGCATGAGCCGCGAGGTGATCTCGGACGTGATGGATGTCATCGGCGGCAAGGGCATCATCCTCGGCCCGCGCAACTTCGCCGGCCGCAGCTGGCAGGCTGCGCCGATCGCGATCACCGTGGAAGGCGCCAACATCATGACCCGCAGCCTGCTGATCTTCGGCCAGGGTGCGATTCTCTGCCACCCGTGGGTGCTGAAGGAGATGAAGGCTGCACAGGATCCGGATACCCGTGCCGGCCTGCAGGAATTCGACCGCAGCCTGTTCGGCCACATCCGCTACGGCATTTCCAACGCCGTGCGCTCGTTCTGGTTCGGCCTGACCGGCGCCCGCTTCGGTGCCGCCCCGGGCGATGCCTACACCCGCCGTTACTTCCGCAAGCTGGACCGCTATTCGGCCAATCTGGCGCTGATGGCCGACATCTCGATGATGACGCTCGGCGGCAAGCTGAAGTTCAAGGAATCGCTCTCCGGCCGCCTGGGCGATGTGCTGAGCCACATCTACATGACCAGCGCCATGCTCAAGCGCTACCACGATGAGGGCGCACCGCAGGCCGACCAGCCGCTGCTGGCGTGGGCCTTCCATGACAGCGTGCACAAGATCGAAGAATCGCTGTCGGCCGCCCTGCGCAACTTCCCGATCCGTCCGATCGGCTGGCTGATGTGGGCACTGATCTTCCCGCTGGGCCGCCGCGCCGAAGCACCGGGTGATCGCCTGAGCCGTCGCGTCGCCGCTCTGCTGATGGCGCCGAACGAAGCGCGCGACCGCCTGGCACAGGGTGTGTTCCTGACCCCGTGCGAGAACAACCCGGGCGGCCGCATCAACAGCTATCTGGCCAAGGCCATCATGGCCGAGCCGGTGGAGCGCAAGTTCCTGAAGGCGCTGAAGAGCAAGGGCATCGAGGCGCTGGACTTCCAGAGCCAGCTGGACGAAGCCGTGGCCGAAGGTGTGATCACCCAGGACGAGCGCACGCTGCTGGAAGAGCTGCGCACGCTGACCCTGGACACCATCACCGTGGACGACTTCGACACCCACGAACTGCGCGCGGCCAGCTACTACGACCGCCAGCACAAGGACCCGCACTCGCAGGCCGCCTGATCGCCCGCGACACGCGTTGCCTCGACGGCGGGCCTCGGCCCGCCGTCGCTTTATCCGCCCAACGGAATCCCACCATGTCCACGCCCCTGCTCTCGCTCTACAACCGCCTGCAGCGCTGGCCTGCCGGCACCTGGCTGTTCTCGCGCGCGGTGTGCTTCAAGGCGCCCTACTTCGCCAGCATCGCGCCGCGCATCACCCGCCTGGAAAACGGCCGCTGCGAAGGTACGCTGGCGGACCGACGCAGGGTGCGCAACCACATCGGCACGGTGCACGCGATCGCGATGTGCAATCTGGCCGAACTGACGGCCGGGCTGATGGTTGATGCATCACTGCCGAAGGGCATGCGCTGGATCCCCAAGGGCATGCAGGTGCAGTACCTGGCCAAGGCACGCGGCACGCTGCAGGCGGTGGCACTGCCGGCGCAGCCGATCGTGGTCGCGGCCCAGGGCTATGCGCTGCCGGTGACGGTGAGCGTGCGCGACCGTGCAGGGACCGAAGTGTTCAGCGCGGTCATCGACATGTGGATGTCGCCGGCCAAGTGAGGTTCCGGCCAACGGCGCCGCCCCTCGTGGGTTGGTCGCGGCATGCGGTTATCGGTTGGGCCGGATGGGTCGAGCCAGGCGGGGACGCCGTGAACCCATCCCTGGGGGCTTAGCCGCGCCAACCATGGCGCGGATACCCCGCCCGGCCCGACCCATCCGGCCTCTGACAGATCTGTGCGGCGTCCAACCCACGCAGAAGAAAAAAGAAGAGCAGAAGCAAAAGCAGCCCATCGGCCGCTTTTGCTGTTGGTGTTGCTGTTTGCTCTTTTTTTTCTTCTCCGTGGGCTGGACGCCCGCGGAAACTGTCAGGGGCCGGGGGGGGGGGGGGGGGGGGGGGGGGGGGGGGGGGGGGGGGGGGGGGGGGGGGGGGGGGCGGCCGGGCCGCGGCGGCGGGGGGGGCCGGCGCCCCCCCCCCCCCCCCCCCCCC
>NZ_JBRRES010000052.1:0-21743 GCF_056760395.1 Stenotrophomonas sp. STEN009
GGGGGGGGGGGGGGGCGGGGGGGGTGGGGGGGGGCCCCCCCGCGGGCCGGCCCGCCCCCCCGCCCCCCCCCCTGGGGGGGGCGGGGGGCCCCCGGGGCCCCCCCCCGGGCGGGCAACGGCCGCTCGCCATACCCCGTCATACCGTCATCGCCCCCTGGCCGGTAGAATGGCGCCCGCTGTCCACCGCCCGCTCCCGGAGCCCCCATGCCCGTTGAAGCCCAGCCGGAAGCCGCCGCCGTTGATTCGGTGAGTGCGCCCGGCTATCTCTCCATTCGTGACCTGCGCAAGGAATTCGACGGTTTCGTCGCCGTCGACGACGTCAATCTGGATGTGCGCAAGGGCGAGATCTTTGCCCTGCTGGGCGGCTCCGGCAGCGGCAAATCCACCCTGCTGCGCTGCCTGGGCGGCTTCGAGACACCCACCAAGGGCAGTATCACCCTTGATGGGCAGCGTCTGGACGCGTTGCCGCCCTATCAGCGGCCGGTCAACATGATGTTCCAGTCCTACGCCCTGTTCCCGCACATGACGGTCGAGCAGAACATCGCGTTCGGCCTCAAGCAGGACGGGCTGGGCAAGGATGCGATCGGCAGGCGCGTCGGCGAAATGCTGGAGCTGGTGCAGATGGGCCACCTCGGCAAGCGCAAGCCGCATCAGCTGTCCGGCGGACAGCAGCAGCGCGTGGCGCTGGCACGCTCGTTGGCCAAGGGCCCCAAGCTGCTGCTGCTGGATGAGCCGATGGGTGCACTGGACAAGAAGCTGCGCTCGCAGATGCAGCTGGAACTGGTCAGCATCATCGAATCGTCGGGCGTGACCTGCGTGATGGTCACCCACGACCAGGAAGAAGCGATGACCATGGCCACCCGCATCGCGGTGATGGATGCGGGCTGGATCCAGCAGGTCGGCAAGCCGGACGAAGTGTACGAGCAGCCGGCCAACCGGTTCGTCGCCGAGTTCATCGGCTCGGTGAACCTGTTCGACGGCGTGATCGACGAGGACCTGCCGGAGTATGTGACCGTACGATCGCCGCTGTTCCCGGCGCCGATCTACATCGCCCATGGCATCACTGGATATGAAGGGCAGCCGGTCGCATTCGCGCTGCGCCCGGAAAAGGTGATGATCGGCAAGGACGAGCCGGAAGGGCACACCAACAAGGCACAGGGTGTGATCGAGGACATCGCCTACTTCGGCAGTCACTCGGTCTACCACGTGCGCCTTCCCAGTGGAGCCAAGGTGCTGGCCAACTTCGCCAATTCGCAGCGCTGGGCCAGCGATGGCCTGACCTGGGGTGACAGCGTGTGGGTGCACTGGCGCGACAATGACGGCGTGGTGCTGACCTCATGAGTGTCGCCGGGCTGAAGCGCTGGCTGCCGGGACTGCGCGCCACGGTGATCGGTGTCCCGTATCTGTGGCTGCTGCTGTTCTTCGCAGTGCCCTTCCTGATCGTATTGATGATCAGCTTCTCGCACAGCCGTGTCGGCTCGCCGCCGTACACCTGGCTGCTGCAGTACGTGGACGGCGGGTTCTCGCTCAAGCTCAACCTCGAGAACTATCTGGCGCTGTTCCGCGATTCGATCTACGCCCAGGCGTTCCTGAGTTCCATCAAGATCGCAGCGATCTCCACCTTCCTGACCCTGCTGATCGGCTACCCGATGGCCTATGCCATCGCCCGGCTGTCGCCGGCGGCGCGCAACGTGGCGATGATGCTGGTGGTGTTGCCGTCGTGGACCTCGTTCCTGATCCGCGTGTACGCGTGGAAGGCGATCCTGGACCGCAACGGCCTGCTCGACCAGTTCCTGCAGTTCACCGGTCTGCAGACGCTGATGACCGGCATGGGGCTGCCCAGGCTGCAGCTGATCGATACGCCGACCGCGGCCTATATCGGTATCGTCTACTGCTATCTGCCATTCATGGTGCTGCCGCTGTACGCCAACCTGGTCAAGCATGACCACCGCCTGCTGGAGGCGGCCTACGATCTCGGTGCGAAGCCGTGGCAGGCCTTCCTGCGCATCACCCTGCCGCTGTCCAGGGCCGGCATCATCGCCGGCTGCATGCTGGTGATGATTCCGGCGGTCGGCGAGTTCGTCATCCCTGAGATGCTCGGCGGATCGGAGACGTTGATGGTTGGCCGGCAGCTGTGGAACGAGTTCTTCAACAACCGCAACTGGCCGGGCGCCTCGGCGATGGCGGTGGCGATGATCCTGCTGCTGCTGGTGCCGATCCTGCTGTTCAACCGTTCCCAGCAGCGCCTGCTGGAAGGGAAGCAGGCATGAGCCCGCGTACCGCCAAGGGCCTGGGTCTGGGCGTGCTGCTGCTCGGCTTCGCCTTCCTGTACCTGCCGATCCTGCTGTTGATGTTCTATTCGTTCAACAGTTCGCGGCTGGCGATGGTATGGGCGGGCTTCTCCACCCGCGCCTACAGCGATCTGTTCGCCGACCGTGCACTGATGGACGCGATGTGGACCAGCCTGGTGGTGGCGTTCTGGACCGCCTGCACCGCCACGGTGCTCGGTACGCTGGCGGCCATGGTGATGACCCGATTCAAGCGTTTCCGCGGCAAGCCGCTGTTCGGCGCGCTGGTCACCGCGCCGCTGGTGATGCCGGACGTGATCCTGGGTTTCTCGCTGATGGCGCTGCTGGCCTCGATGGGGGCCATTCCGGGCTTCCCGGCGCGTGGACTGGCGACCATCTGGATCGCCCACGTCACCTTCACCCTGTGCTTCGTCACCGTAGTGGTGTCTTCGCGCCTGCAGGAAATGGACCTGTCGCTGGAAGAAGCGGCGATGGACCTGGGGGCCAGCCGGCTGACCGTGTTCACCCGCATCACGCTGCCGATCATCGCCCCAGCACTGGTAGCGGGCTGGCTGCTGGCCTTCACGCTGTCGCTGGATGACGTGGTGGTGGCCAGCTTCGTCGCCACGCCGGGCTCGACAACACTGCCGATGAAGGTCTTCGCCTCGGTCCGCATGGGCATCAGCCCGAAGATCAATGCGCTGGCCACGCTGCTGGTATCGGCGGTGTCGATCGCGGCGGTGATCGGCTGGTACATCAACGCGCGCGCCGAGAAGCGGCGCCAGCGCGACCTGCAGCTGGCCCGGCAGGACAACGGCTGATCCGGCAACGCGCGGCTCACGGGCAAGGGCGCACACTGGGGATCTGCCTGAAGGAGATCCCCCATGACTGTCGAGATCATCGATCCCACCACCGGCCAGGTGACCTACCGCCATGAACTGATGGGCGCTGCCGACGTCGAGCAGCGCCTGCAGGCCGCGGCCGACGCATTCCCGGGCTGGGCCGCACGTTCGCTGCAGGAGCGGGGTGCCGTCCTGCGAGGGATCGCCGCGCAGCTGCGCACGCGGCGTGACGAGCTGCAGCAGGCGATGACGCACGAGATGGGCAAGCTGAAGGCCGAGGCATTGGCCGAGGTCGACAAATGCGCGGCGGCCTGCGAGTACTACGCCGATCACGCCGCCGACTACCTCAAGCCCCAGCTGATCGATACCGAGGCACAGCGCAGCTACGTGCGCTACGAGCCGATCGGCTGCGTGTTCGCGGTGATGCCATGGAACTTCCCGGTCTGGCAGGTGTTCCGCTTCCTTGCGCCTGCCTTCATGGCCGGCAACGTGGCGCTGCTCAAGCACGCCAGCAACGTGCCCCAGTGTGCGGACCTGATCCTGGCGGTGTGCCGCGACGGTGGCCTGCCGGCCGGTGTGTTCGACGTTCTGCACATCGACAACGACCAGGCAGCCGAGGTGCTGCGCGATGCGCGGGTGAAGGCGGTGACGCTGACCGGCAGCGAACGCGCCGGGCGTTCGATCGCGTCCAATGCGGGCAGCCAGCTGAAGAAGTCGGTGATGGAGCTGGGGGGCAGTGACGCCTTCGTGGTACTGGACGATGCCGACCTCGACAAGACCGTGGCGGCCGCAGTGAAGTCACGCTTCGACAACAGTGGGCAGACCTGTATCGCTGCCAAGCGCTTCATCGTGGTGGAGCGCGTGGCCGATGAATTCACCCGCCGCTTCGTCGAGGCCGCTGGTCAGCGCCGGTATGGCGACCCCAGCGAGCGCGAGACCACGCTGGCACCGATGGCCCGCGCGGACCTGCGCGACGAGCTGCACAAGCAGGTGCAGGCGAGTGTGGCCAAGGGGGCGCGGGTGCTGCTGGGCGGCGAGCCGATTGCGGGCACGCATGCCGGCTATCCGGCCACCGTGCTGGACCAGGTCGGGCCGGGCATGCCCGCCTACGACGAGGAGCTGTTTGGGCCGGTGGCTGCGGTGATCCGGGTCAAGGATGAAGAGGAAGCGCTGCGCGTGGCCAACGACACCCGCTTCGGGCTGGGCGGCAGTGTCTGGACCGGTGACCCGGTGCGTGGCGAGTCCTTCGCCCAGCGCATGGAATGCGGTGCGGCCTTCGTCAATGCCATCGTCAAGAGTGACGCGCGGCTGCCGTTCGGCGGCAGCAAACAGTCAGGCTTCGGCCGCGAACTGGCGGACCATGGCATCCATGAGTTCATGAACATCAAGACTGTCTACGTGGCCTGATGATGCATTCCGTGTGCCACGGTAAAGAAGCAGCCGAGCCCGAACCTGGGCTCGGCTCTACAACCACCGCGCGCGCTTGAACAACCGGTACAGGCCCACGCAGACACCGCCCACGCCGACGATCATCAGCGGGTACGCCCATGGCTGGCTCAACTCCGGCATGTGACTGAAGTTCATGCCGTACCAGCTCGTGATCAGTGTCGGCGCCGCCAGCAGGGCCGCCCACGCACCCAGCCGCTTCACGGTTTCGCCCTGCGCCAGCGTCACCAGCGAGAGGTTCACGCTCAGTGCGGTACCCAGCATCTCGCGCAGGGTATCGATCACGTCGCTGATGCGCACCGCATGGTCATGCACGTCGCGCACGTAGAGCTTCACTTCGTCCGGAATCAATTCGCCCTGGTAGCGGCGCAGCTGCGCCAGCACGTCCTGCAAGGGGGCCACGGCCATCCGCATCTTGTTCAACTCGCGCTTGAGCTCGTACAGGCGCACCACGGTGCTGCGCTTGTAGCTCTCGGCGAAGATGTCCTTCTCCAGCAGCTCCAGCGTGTCGCGGAAGCGGTTGGTGATCGGCAGGTAGTTGTCGACCACGAAGTCGGTGACGGCATACAGGCAATACGACGGACCCATCTTCAGCAGCTGCGGCTCGCGTTCCACCCGGGCACGTACTGGTGCATACGACAGCGAAGCACCGTGGCGCACGGTCACCAGGAAACGCGGCCCGAGGAAGGCGTGGGTTTCACCGTACTGGATGCGCTCATCCACCATCTGCGCGGTGGTCATCACCACGAACAGCGAGTTGCCGTAGGCTTCCACCTTCGGCCGCTGGTGCGCATTCCGCGCGTCCTCGATCGCCAGGTCGTGCAGGCAGAACTCCTCCTGCAGCTTCAGCAGCACGTCTTCATTGGGGTCGAACAGGCCGACCCAGACGAAACCGTTGCCGCTGGCGATGACGTCGCTGATGGCGTCCAGGCTGATGTCATGGCGGACGCCCTGCTCATCGTAGTGGACGCAGTTGATGACGCAGGCGGGATTGGCCGAAGCAGGTGCGGCAGCGGAGGCGGGCAGTGACATGCCCGCCATCGTGCGTCAGTGCCGCGTATCCGACAAGTGACGATCGCGCCCCAGCACCCAGGCCAGGGCAGCATGGATCGGCAGCAGCAGCACGATCCATTGCACGTTGTACTGTGCCTGCAGGCTCAGCCAGTGCAGGACCAGCGCGGCCAGGGCCTGCAGTGCCACCAGCCACAGCACGACCGTGAACATGCGGCCCGGCGGGCGACGGCGCAACAGCCGGACCGCGCCCGGCAGCAGCAGCACGCACAACGGCGAAAGCAGCAGCAGGTTGCGGTTGGCCCAGGCGGCGTAATGGGTGCTGAAGCCCCAGAGGAACACCAGCAGGCCACCTGCGACGGCACACAGCAGCCACAACGGCAGTCCCAGTCCGGCCAGCAGGCGCGGCCGGTTGCGCAACGCCAGCACGCCGGCAGCGATGGCCAGGCCGCACAGCAGCCACGGCCACCAGCGGCGCGGGAATTCCTTGGGCTCCGGATCGATGCGGTGCGGCAGCAGTTCCTGCTCGGACTGCACCAGCGGACGACCGTCGCTGTTGCGCGCCTGGCGCAGGGCATCGGCCAGGCGCATCGGCACGAACGCTTCCTGCCAGCGTGACAGCGGCTGATCGGCGAACGGGCCCAGGCCCACGTCGAAGCCCAGCCACATCCACGGCGCGGGCGAGGCCAGGCGGACCGATTCGCTGCGGTAGGTATTGCCGCGCGAGCGTCCGGACAGCTGAGCATGCAGTCCACCACCCAGCGCCTTGTCCAGCGTGTCGCGCACCATCGTCGCGCAGTTGGCGGTGTAGTAGTCGTAGTGGTAGCGCGCGTTCTCCGGCCTGGCCCGCTCGGCCAGGTCGGCGGCCAGTGCGCGCGCCTGGTCCGGGCGCAGATCCAGCCACTGCACGCTCGCTCCGCGGCCGGTCTCGTCGTAGTACGACAGGTCCTGCTGAAGGGGCAGCGCCACCAGGTAATACATCATGTCGCCACGCACGAAACGACCGATGAAATCATCCTCGGACGGATCGAAGTAGCCGAAATTGTACGACGTTGCCTCACCACTGGCCGGATCGAGCACCACGATGGCGTCATGGCCGAAACGCTCGAAGAACACCGTGCCGGGCTGCATCGTCACCACGCCGATGCGCGGCGCCGGGGTCCCGGCGACCGCAGCCGTGGCCTGCGCGAAGGCGATGGCAGGCACGGCCGTGGCCAGCATGCACAGTGCCAGCCACAGGGTGAGGATCAGCCCGCGCCGCTTCAAGCGTCGTCCTGCGCGTCCGGTGGCAGCACCGTCACGTGGAAGGCCTGTACCCGGCGCGCATCGGCACGCGCGACACGGAACATGAAGCGGTCCAGCGCCAGTTCGTCTCCGATCTCCGGAAGGTGACCGACCGCTTCCGTGACCAGGCCGCCGATGGTGTCGTAGTCCTCGTCGGAGAACGTGGCACCGAAGCGCTCGTTGAAATCCCCGATCGGGGTCAGGGCATCGACCACGTACTGGCCGTCGGCCTGGATCGCGATCTGTGCCGACGGGTCCTCGGCTTCGTCGTGCTCGTCATCGATGTCGCCGACGATCTGTTCCAGCACGTCCTCGATGGTGACCAGGCCGGCGACGCCGCCGTACTCGTCGACCACGATGGCCATGTGGTTGCGCGACAGGCGGAACTCCTTCAGCAGCACGTTGAGCTTCTTCGCTTCAGGAATCAGCACCGCCGGGCGCAGCAGTTCTCGTACGTTGGCCGGGCCGTGGTCGGCAACCACGCCGCGCAGCAGGTCCTTGGCCAGCAGGATGCCGAGGATGTCGTCCTTGTTCTCGCCATGCACCGGGAAGCGCGAATGGCCGGATTCGACCACCTGCTTCATCAGTTCCAGGAAGGGCGCTTCGACCGGCAGCGAGACCATCTGCGAACGCGAGATCATCACGTCGCCCACGGTCAGCTCGGCCACCGAAATGGCGCCTTCCATCATCTTCAGGGTATCGGCGGCGATCAGACCTTCTTCCTGCGCGGTGTGCAGGACAGCGACCAGCTCGTCGCGGGTATGGGGTTCGCCGGAGAACGCGGACGTCAGGCGTTCCAGCCAGCCGCGCTTCTTTTCACTGTGCTCCTGCAGGGAGCTACTACTGTCGTCTTCAGACATCTCTGGAAAAAGGGCACCCGGCATGCCGGGCGTTGGCGCCAGTCTAGCAGGATGTAGCGGCCTGTCAGCGCCCCCCGCTGCCGGGGCCGGTGATCGGGGGCGGCGCCAGTTCAGGCCGGGACGCCGGTGCTTCGGGCAGGTCCAGGCTGTAGGTGCAGCCGGCCAGCGTCCGGCCCGGGTGGGAGGCCACCGTTGAGACACTGAGGATGATCGACTCGATCTGCGCCTCGCCGGTGGTCGGGTCGGTCACGTCACGGCTGACCAGTTCGCGCCCCGCCATGAACTTGCCGTCCTGGTCGTATCCGGTCTCCAGCCCGAGCCGCCTGGCCAGTGGCCGGGGGTCGGCCTCATCGAGGATGGCCATGATGCTGGCACCGGCCATCGCGACCCGGTCCGTGCGGGTGCCGAACACCGTGATGGGCTGCGCCAGACGGTACTCGCTCAGGAACCGGTTGCCCTGCGGCAGGGGTTGCAGGCCGCTGGCGACCGCTTTCAGCGGGTCGGCCAGCAGCGGTGCCAGCGCGGCATGGGCGGCCACGTCCTGGCGGCATTCGATCAGTGCCGGCAGGTCCAGCGGAGCGGCGGACGCAGAGGTGGCAAGCAGCAGGGGCAGGAACACAGCGGCACTCCGTGGTGGCGCCGAGCCTGGGCTCGGCTGCCTTCCGGTCGGGGGGGGGGGGCGGGCTCAGCGCTCGCCGGCGTAGGGGTCGGCGATGCCGAGCTCGGCCAGGATCTCGCGTTCCAGCTGCTCCATCGCCTCGGCTTCCTTGTCGTCTTCATGGTCCCAGCCGAGCAGGTGCAGCACGCCGTGCACGGTGAGGTGCGCATAGTGGGCGTTGAGCGCCTTGCCCTGCTCACCGGCCTCGCGCTCGACCACCGGGGCACAGATCACCAGGTCGCCCAGCAGCGGGAACTTCACGCCCTTGGGCAGGCCTTCGGGCACTTCGGCCGGGAAGCTGAGCACATTGGTGGCGTAGTCCTTGCCGCGGTAGTGGCGGTTCAGCGACTGCCCCTCCTTGGCATCGACCACGCGGATCGCCAGGTCGGCTTCGCGGATCCGCCCCTTCAGGGCCGCGGCAACCCACCTGCGGAAGCTCACCGCGGCCGGCAGTCCGGCGCGGGGCAGGGCGTAACTGACGGCGACGTCCAGCCGTACGGGACCACGGGTCATGATGTCGCTCCGGGTTGGATCTGATGCAGGTCGCGGCGGTCGTAGGCACTGACGATGCGGGCCACCAGCGGATGGCGGACGACGTCGCGCGATTCGAAGAAGGTGAAGCTCACGCCCTCGACATCGCGCAGCACGTCGATGGCATCGCGCAGGCCCGATTTCAGGTGCTTGGGCAGGTCGGTCTGGGTCAGGTCGCCGGTGACCACGGCGGTGGAGCCGAAGCCCAGCCGGGTCAGGAACATCTTCATCTGCTCGATGGTGGTGTTCTGCGCCTCGTCCAGGATCACGAACGCGTCGTTGAGCGTGCGGCCACGCATGTACGCCAGCGGTGCGATCTCGATGACGTTCTTCTCCAGCAGCTTGACCACCTTCTCCACGCCCATCATTTCGTACAGGGCGTCGTACAGCGGCCGCAGGTAGGGGTCGACCTTCTGGGTCAGGTCGCCGGGCAGGAAGCCGAGCTTCTCGCCGGCCTCGACCGCAGGCCGCACCAGGATCAGGCGCTGCACGCGCGACTCGTTCAGCGCTTCCACCGCGCTGGCCACGGCCAGGAAGGTCTTGCCGGTACCGGCCGGGCCGATGCCGAAGTTGATGTCATGGGTGGCGATCTGGTGCAGGTAGCGGCCCTGGTTGGCGCCGCGACCGCGCACGGTGCCACGCTTGACCCGGATCGCCACGTCCTGTGCTTCGTACGAGCGTTCGGCGATCTGCTCCACGTTGGCCTGGGCCAGGCGCAGGTGGATGGCGTGGTTGTCGAAGGTGGTCTCGCCGGCTTCGGCGTACAGGGCCTCGATCAGCTTCTGCGCTTCCACGCTGGCTTCCTTCGGTCCACTGATACGGAACACGAAGCCGCGATTGGCGATCTCCACGCCGAGTTTCAGTTCGATCTGTCGCAAATGGCCGTCGAACGGGCCGCACAGGTTGGCCAGGCGCGCGTTGTCTTCCGGCGACAGGGTGAAGTCTCGATGCTCGATGTTCTTCATTGCTGGAGGTGGGGCGGAAGCCTTCCACCACAGTGTCTTCAAGGGGAAACAAGGGTAGCGCGCGGGGGCGCACACGGCCAGTACGGGGGCTGCGACGCGGTTTTCCACACGGGGTGTGGATCGGGCCTCCGGGAACCTGTGGATAGACGTTCGCAATGCTTGTGCCACAAGCTTCCTGCGCCGGTGGTGAAAAAAGCGTCACGGCCGGGTGGGGAACGGAAACCGGAAGCAGCGGTGGCCACGGGAAGGTTCACAGGCATTGAGCGTCGGGGCGGAGCGCCCGGCCAGGGAGAGGTCATGGATGTTTCACATACGGCAGCTGCGCACGCGCCGCTGGCGGGGCTCGGGTCGAACGGGCAACTGCATCGGCTGCAGGCTGAGGGCCTGCCTCCCTTGTTCGTCGAACAGTGGTGGGGCCACGAAAGCCTGGTCAACGGTTTCGATTACTGGGTAGATGCCGTGCACCCGGATGCGGGCCTGTCATGCGCAGACTGGCCGGGACTGAGCGCCGCGCTGGTCACCTGCCTCGATGATGGCCAGGACCACCATCGCTGCGGCTACATCGCCGCCGCTCACCTCCTTGGCGCAGACAGCGGTCTGGCGCGCTATCGGCTGCATCTCGTGCCATGGACGTGGTTCCTGCGGCATGCGCGGCGCAGCCGTGTCCATCAGCAGCGGACCGTGCGGGACATCGTCGAGGACGTGTTCGGCACGCACAGCGGACTGGCCCGCTGGCGCTGGAGCGACGATGCCCTGGCCGCTCTGGCCGCGGCACCCGTGCGCGACTGCTGCATCCAGTATCGGGAGCCGGACCTTGAGTTCGTGCAGCGGCTGTTGGCCGATGAAGGCATTGCGGGCACGTTCGAGAGCGACAGCAGCGGCGGATTGACGCTCGTGCTGTTCGCCGACAGCAGCGTGCAACCTGAGAATCCACAATCGGCCCGAGACGGCGGTATCCGTTTCCACCGTGACGACGCCACCGAGCGCGCAGATGCCCTGCAGCAGCTGGGCAGGTGGCGTCGGCTGGGCAGCAGCCGGCTCTCGCTTGTCACCGACGATGCCCCGGCGGCCACCGTCCGACATGTGCAGATGCCACTGCAGGACGCCGGGCACAGCCCGCGCGAGGTCTATGAGCCGGTGGGCACCCACGCCCTGGCTGGCGCCGATGAGGGGTATCGTCGCGCGCGGCGAGCAGCTGAAGCGCACGAGGCCGGCAGTGCAGGCTGGCTGGCGGCAGGCAGCGTACGCAGCCTGCAGGTCGGTCGCTTCATCCGCGTTCTGGCCGCGAGCGCTGGTTCGACGCCGAGCCTGCTGCCGACCGAACTACTGCATTACGGGTGCAATCCGCCGCCGATCACGCAGGGGGCGGAGCAACCACGCGCTGCGGCACCGGCCCGCTGGCTTGAGGCCGGTTCAGCCATGCCCGGCGTGGCGCTGGAGACAAACGCGCCCCTGGGTTATGCCAATCGCTTCCGCGCCGTCGATCGGAATCGACCGTGGCGGCCCGTGCTGGCCGATGGCACCGGCGAACGCATCCACCCGCGGCCGCTCGCGCCAGGCCATCAGACCGCTACGGTCATCGCTGGCGATGGCCGTGATGATGCCGCTCTGTACGCCGATCACCTGGGCCGGGTACGGGTACGTCTGCATCTTCAGGACGCCACAGATGCCGGTACGACCTGTTGGCTGCGGGTCGCGCAGCGCTACGCTGGACCGGGCGTCGGTGCACAGTTCCTGCCGCGTGTCGGCCAGGAGGTGGTGATCGGCTTTCTGGACGGGAACATCGATCAGCCCTTGGTGCTGGGCGCGCTGTACAACGGTCGTGGCGAGGCGGGCGTTGCGCGCACCCCGGCCGGAGCAGCGGCCGCAGACGAAAGCGGCGGCCTGTTCGGGCATGCCACCGACTCCCGTCCGAGCGCACAGGGCAATGCGGCCGGCGGTCATGCGCCTGTCTGGCACGCGATGGCACCGGGGCAGGACCAGCACCGGCATGCCGGGGCGGTATGGGGCATCCAGTCACGGGAATGGTCCGGAACGGGCTACAACCGGCTGGCCTTCGATGATTCCGACGCACAGCTGCGCGTGCAGCTGGCCAGCAGCCACGCCAGCAGCGAGCTGAATCTTGGTCATCTGCTGCACATGGCTGACAACCATCGTGGTTCCCTGCGCGGAGAAGGCGCGGAACTGCGCACTGACGCGTGGGGCGCGCTGCGTGCCGAACGGGGCGTCTGGTTGACCGCGCGTGGCCACGCTGCGCTGTCACCCGCAGGCGAGGTGTCTGCGGTCGGCGCGCTGCTGCAGCAGGCCGCCCTCCTGGCCGCGTCCAGCCATGGCGCGGCCACGATGCACGGCACGGCTGGCTTGGACAGCCACGCAGTACGGGAGGACAGCACCGGCCTGGCAGGTCTGCAGCGGGTTGCGCGGGCCAGTGTGACCGGACTTTCCTATGCGCAGGCCAGCGCCGATGAGGAGGCCTGCCCCGCGCCCGGCGATGTTCCGCATACCGGCCAGCCAACGCTGGGCCTGCATGGGCAGGCCGGTCTGATGATGGTGGCCGGGCAGGCACTGCACTGGGGCGGTGCCCGGAATGTGGCACTGTCCAGTGGCGGGCACACCGATGCCAACGTGGCCGGCGGTGCGCGCCTGCACGCGGCGCAGGCGGTGGGCATGCTGGCGGCCAGTGGCCGCAGCTTTGCCGGTGATGCGGCATTGACCATCGTCGCTGGGCAGGAGGTACTGGACATCCGGGCCCAGTCCGAAACGATCCACCTGCAGGCGCGCAGCACCGTGCGTGCAGCGAGCGGGCAAGGGGCTGTGGAGCTTGCCGCACCGCGCACCCTGCACATCGCCACCGCCGGTGGCGCCAGCATTACGCTGGAAGATGGCAACCTGGTGCTGGTCTGCCCCGGCACGGTGACCGTGCAGGCCGGGCAGCGCACCTTCGTCGGCCCGGCGCAGCTGACCCGTCCCCTGCCGGACATGCCGTCCAGCGCGCTGGACGGGCAGGTTCCGAAGCTTGCTTTCAGGCTGCAGGACATCCCGGGCCCACAGGGTGTGCCGCTGGGCGGGCAGCCCTGGAGGATCGTGCGCACGCACCGCGCCCTGGACGATGAGCAGCGTGACAGCGCCCTGCTGCCGGAACGCTGGGCCGAGACCCTGGCCGAAGGTGAGGCCGACGCACAGGGCGATGTCAGCCTGGACGATGCGCTGTGCGCGAGGATCTGGAGTGACGCAGGCCGCCATCCCGGCTGCCTGTTCCTGGTACACGGAATCGACGTGATCCCGCTGCAGCGGCCCCGGCCATACAGCGGCTCCCCGGGGGTGCGGGCAACCCTGGAAACGCTGGAGGCGATCAACTATGGCAAGAGTCTGGCCGACCTGCCCGACGATGCCGCACTGCATGCCTACCGGCAGCGCGCCGAGTACGAGTTCCAGTCCCACATCGACGCCAGCCCGGCCCGGCGCAAGGAGATCTGATCATGGCAGACGCCAACGCATGGGGCAGGGTCGAGCGCGCCTCCCTCATCTGCAGGGATGGCCAGAAAGGCACGACCAGCGGCGACTACTACGCACCACCGGACCGTCAGTTCGCGCCGGTGCGGCACGGGAACCGCGTCGACGCGTTCACCGACGGGCGCTCGGCCATGAAGGCGATGGCCGATGCCATCCGCGGCGCGCAGAAATTCATCTTCATCGCCGACTGGCAGATGAACTTCGATACCGAGATGGACGCGCGCGGTGACGCGCACTCCGCGCGGCTGAGCGAGCTGCTGTTCGACGCTATCAACCAGCGCGGCGTGGATGTGCGGGTACTGCTCTACGACAGCGTGGAGGCGGCCGCCTACACCCACGAGAACGAGGTGCGCACGGCGCTGTACAAGATGCAGGATGACAAGACGCCCGGGCAGGTGCAGGTGGGCCTGCACAACCCGGCGACCGGCCGCACCGATGCCTTCAACATCGCCTTCTCGCACCACCAGAAGATCCTGGTGGTAGACGGACGCATCGGCTTCGTCGGAGGACTCGACGTCGCCCATGGCCGTTGGGACGACGGCAACTTCGACGTGGTCTGCGACCCGACGCTGCACGTGATCAATGACCATTACAACAACTGCCTGAGCAAGTATCGGAGCATGACGGATGATGAGACGGAGCTCACGCTGGACAAGCCCGATACCAGCCCGGATGCGGCAGGCCGCGTTCGTCCCGGCTTCGCACAGGCGTATGTGCCCGGCATGGCCATCGCACTGGACCAGATGAAGTCGCAGTGGGATGCCGGTGCCGCATTGGCCGAACTGCAGGACTATGCGGACAAGCTGGGCGTACCCGACGCGCTTGAGCGCGAAGGCCTCAGGAAGATCGCCGAGTGGATCATCCCCGGCATGGAAGAGGGGATGGCGGTCAAGCGCACCGTCGCGCGCACGTTCCTGGCCATCCAGACGACACTGGAGGAGATCGGCAAGGAATATGCAGATGTCATTGCCGCGTCGAACCGTGCCGCCGACGAAGCCATCAAACTGAATCCGGTCCAGGCGGCTGCCGCAGCAGGGCGTGCGGTGGCAGGCTTCAGCGCCATCCAGGCGAAGAAGTTCGGCAGCTGGCTCGACCAGCAGAAGAACGACATCCGGGCGGCAGCGCTGCGGCCCTTCCAGACTGCAGAGAAAGCGGCGGGCTACCTGCTCGATCCGCGCAGCCTGCGCGCGGACATCGAAGGCCGACTCAGCGAAATAGAAGCAAAGATCGACAAGGCGAAGAAAGACTGGGAATCGCTGGTGCAGTGGATCAATACGCCGGTTGATCGCACCCAGCGGCTGCTCGACAGTGGCCGCCAGCCTCGCATGCCCTGGCAGGACGTGCACGCGCAGATCGCGGGCCCGGCCGTGTTCGATATCTGCAGCAACTTCATGCACCGCTGGAATGCCATGGTCTGGCAGAACCAGCGCGGCGACCGGACCATCGGCTCGCTGCTGCGCAAGGGGCTGAACACGGGCCTTCGCAAGACCAATGAATGGCTCGACACAGCGCTGCCCGAGCAGACCACCCTGGCGCGTGGCATGGAACTGACGCCATTGAGCGATCAGTGGCTGCAGTCCATGGGGGGCATGCAGGCGGTGTTCGGTGACCTGACGGTGCCGGGCACGGCGGGAAAGATCAGCGTGCAGATCGTGCGTTCCTCGGGCACCGCCCTGCATGCGCTGGAGAATAAGGGGTGCAGGGAACTCGGCCTGAACCTGGACGACGCCAGCTGCCTGCAGCCGTACTGGGAGCGTGAGCAGCCGATGCACTCCATTCTCGACGCAATGGTCAACTGCATCGCATCGGCCAGTGCCTACATCTATCTGGAAACGCAGTTCCTCATTTCCGATTGCGGCTGGTCCGACGCGGATCCGGGCAGCGTGGTGGAAACCGCAGTGAAGGGCGGGGAGCGGCGGGATGCGACGGATGCCGAAAAGGCGAAGCTTGGTCACGTGGGGCGCGGCGTGGGGATGAGCGGCCCGGTAGGCAGGGCCGGCATCGTGCAGGATGTGGTGGAACGCAGGCAGGGAGTGAAGTCGGCGGCCAGCAACCCGCTGGTGGCCGCCCTGGCCGCGCGCATCCGCCGCGCGATCCTGGCCCGGCAGGGCTTCCATGTGTACATCACCCTGCCGGTGCACCCGGAGGGCAGCCTGGCGGACGGTGCCGTCGTGAAGCAGCAGTACTGGGTGCAGCAGACCCTGCTGCGTGGTGACGACAGCCTGATTCGGCGCATCTGCCGATCATTGATCGCACGCGACAAGGACATCCGCGAGGCCAGCGTGGAGGAGGCTGACCTGCAGGCCGAGGTCAAGGCCGGGCGCTGGAAGGAATACCTGTCGGTGATGAATCTGCGCAGCTACGGCGTGCTGGCCGAAACGCGCAGAAGCGATCATCTGCCGCCGCACACGATCGGCTCCGAGCATGGCCCCTCCCTGTATGTGGTGACCGAGCAGTGCTATGTGCATTCCAAGCTGCTGATCGTTGATGACGCGGTGGCGATCATCGGCAGCGCGAACTGCAATGACCGCAGTCTGCTGGGGACGGGTGATACCGAGATCGCCGCGGTGATCGTTGATGGCGAGGCGAAGCGGATGGATCTGGGCAACGGCGTGCAGGTAATAACCCGAACGTTTGCTCGGGAGCTGCGGTTGAAGTTGTGGAGGAAGTTTCTGGGGCAGGAGATTCAAAAGCTGCCGGAGAAGGAGAACAAGCCATACTCGGCAGTGGAAGCGGCGCAGACGTATCTGCCTTGGTTCAACAAGAACGTGCCAACCCTGACGGTGGACAGGCCAGCAAGTGCCGAGACGTGGAGAAGCATCAGGAATCTTGCCGATTCAAATTCCGCCGCTTATCAGCGTGTCTTCACCAATGTCCCCCGCGACTCGTTCCCTCGCTACGACTCCGTGCTTCATGGATTTCCCGCCGCAGGCTTGAATGACAAGGGTCACGTCAAACGCATGTTGCATGCGCAACCACCTGACCTGCAGCCAGATTTCATGGAGGAGCCTAGTGTCGTTAGCGACTATGTGACCAGTGTAGTAGGTCGGCACGATGTGCGTAGGGCGACAGACTTTCTTCGGGGCGAGCCGGGACGCCCACGGATCAAAGGCTTCTGGGTCACCATGCCGCTGCTTTGGGGGAGCAACATGGACGATCCGGTTGCCACGATGCCGAGCGAGATCATTGCAGCCGTGCCTGTTGAGGGAGGCAGTTCAAGTGAATTGGCATATTCGATTCGACATGCTGCATTGAATCAAGGGGAGAAGGTGTGATTGAGCGCATGCTGTTGAAAGCCCTGCATGCGGTTGGTGCTCTGTGCGCTGTGCAAGCCGCGCATGCAGGTTGTATTTCAATCAATGAAGACGATGGCCGCTCTCAGGGCAACGGATTGGTGGTTAAGTTCACGCCGAGCTTGGTTGGCGGAGGAGATGCAGTGGGCGCCAGTCTCAGTCGCGCGAACGAGGCGGAACCTTACATAAGGATCAGTATCGGTCCTGACCTGTCTGAGTTGAAGAATGAGCCATTCGACTCGAATGGCGGTTCGGTCTACTACTTGGAAAGCAGTGGTCAAGGGCAACGGATTTGCCGTGCTGAGGAATGGAGAAAGCGGAAATCCAAGCTGACTGGTGAAGCACCTCCTGAGCGCCTGCATCCTGCGGTGAGGCCCGTGTATCCGTACTTCGAGCTGCACAAGATGTATGAGCTCGATTATGATTCGGTCGGTCAATTGACGTCGATTCATGCAACTGACGCGAAGGGGCATAGGGAGACTACGTTCTGTGCGCTCTATGATGATGATGGCCGCATAGAGGTGGCCAATCAGAGTTCCGGGATGAGTGTTTCGGATGTTCCTGACTTCACGTGCTCGCAGTTACGTGAAAAGGCCTCGAAGAAGATGACCTGGTACTTCACGTATCGGTCGGATGGCGCGTTGGTTTCAGTTGTTGACAAGGAGGCCACAAGGAAGCGTGGTGAGCAGCCAGAACGTGACGACACGGCAACGGGCGCCGAAACTACGGACGGAGCGTGGATTGCGAGTGGCTACATGTATGTTGATGGGGCGAATGGTCGCAGAGAAGTGGCGATCACCTTTCACGGAAGTGATAGGCAAGGCCTTTTGGGTGTTCGGGACTCCTCCATGACTGTCGTGCAATCCGACGCTACTGCGCTCTTCGCGCAGCGTAGCCGGGACCCTCGGCACAAGCTGCGGTATACCTTCCCCGGCGAGCGCGTTCCAATGGAACTTGCCACGGGATTGTTCGAAGGAGTAACTGACTACACCCGCGTCCGGGAGTACTACCATCGCTCGCATCGACGGATCTTCGAGGTCTTCGGGCCCGGTGCCAAGCAGCCCCACGAACGCCAGTGGCGCACGCTGGATCTGAATCGCCAGGAAAACTACGACGCAAACGGCAGGCTCACGCGGGTGATCCTGTTCGGCCCGGTTCCCGGTAGCGGTGGCTACACCGAGAACCTGCGTGCATACGTAGAGAAGGGTGTGTTGAAGCTCACGCCGCTGACCAGCGGCTACAGCTCCTACCGCGTCTACGACTATGACGCAGCAGGCAACGAGACGCTCTCGTTCGTGTGCTGGCGCCATGAAGTCTCGACCAACAAGCCGTATGCCCATTTCCCCTGGTGGGAGCCCGATCCCCGTCCCAAGCGCAGTCGTGAAGCCGAACTGCAGTACGGCAGGACGCAGGTGGGCACACGCTGCGGGACGCCGGACGGCAGGATGATCATAGAGGGCATGGGACCGGTGAAGAAGCTGATGGAGACCCGGTACGGATTCGGGACGACGAAGCTGGGATTCCTGAGCGAGTAGCGCGGTGCGTCCTTCTGAGGCTCAGAGCAGACCCGCTAAGCGAAGGTTGCGGCCAGCAACGAGGCCCGGCGGGCTCGCCCCTGAGACCCACCGCTTTTCCACAATTACTGTGGAACGACGCGCAATCAACCTGTGGATAGGTGACGCATAGCCTTCTGCACAGAGGGTCTGCGTGGCGTGGTGAGAAAATCACCACGACTGCTGCGTGGGGGCAAGCCGTACATGGCTTCCCCCGCCCTGGCGATCAGCCTTCCGTCACCACCCGCCCGCGCAGCGAATTGGTCAATGCCTCGGTGATCACCACATCCACGAACTGACCGATCAGGCGTGCCGGTGCCGGGAAGTTCACCGAGCGCATGTTCTCGGTCTTGCCGGTCAGCTCGTTCGGGTTCTTGCGCGAAGGACCTTCCACCAGCACCGTCTGCACGGTGCCGACCATCTTCGCGGAAATGCCGGCGGCGTGCGCGTTGATTCGTTCCTGCAGGCGCGACAGCCGCGCATGCTTCTCGGCATCGCTGAGCGTGTCTTCCAGGTCGGCGGCCGGAGTGCCCGGGCGTCGCGAATAGATGAAGGAGAAGCTGTGGTCGAAGCCGATGTCCTCGATCAGCTTCATGGTCTTCTCGAAGTCCGCCTCGGTCTCGCCAGGGAAGCCGACGATGAAGTCCGAACTGATCGAGATGTCCGGGCGCACCGCGCGCAGCTTGCGGATCTTCGACTTGAACTCCAGCGCGGTGTAGCCTCGCTTCATCGCCGACAGGACGCGGTCGCTGCCGGCCTGCACCGGCAGATGCAGGAAGTTGGCCAGCTGCGGCACATCGCGGAACGCGTCCACCAGCGAGTCGCTGAACTCCAGCGGGTGCGAGGTGGTGAAGCGGATGCGGCCGACGCCATCGATCTCGGCGATGGTGCGGATCAACAGGCCCAGATCGGCGAACTCGCCATCGCCATACGGGCCACGGTAGGCGTTGACGTTCTGGCCGAGCAGGTTGATCTCGCGTACGCCCTGCGCGGCCAGCTGTGCCACTTCCACCACCACGTCCTCGAATGGACGGCTGACTTCGGTGCCGCGGGTGTAGGGCACCACGCAGAACGAGCAGTACTTCGAGCAGCCTTCCATGATCGACACGAACGCCGACGCGCCTTCAGCGCGCGGTTCCGGCAGGCGGTCGAACTTCTCGATTTCCGGAAAGCTGATGTCCACCTGCGGTCGCTTCTGCTCGCGACGCGCACGGATCAGCTCCGGCAACCGGTGCAGGGTCTGCGGGCCGAACACCAGGTCCACGAACGGCGCGCGCTTGATGATGGCCTCGCCCTCCTGCGAAGCGACGCAGCCACCGACGCCGATGATGACCTCGCGGCCCTGGTTCTTCAGCCCCTTCCAGACGCCGAGCTGGCTGAACACCTTCTCCTGCGCCTTCTCGCGGATGGAACAGGTGTTGACCAGGATGACGTCGGCATCCTCCGGGGTGTCGGTCAGCACCAGGCCGTCGCTGGCGGCGAGCACGTCGGCCATCTTGGCCGAGTCGTACTCGTTCATCTGGCAACCGTGGGTCTTGATGTACAGCTTGCCCTTGATCTGCTCCGGCGTGCGCGGAGCGGAGGGCAGGGCAACGAGCGGGGTGCCGCCCGGCGTGGCGGGCGGAAAGACGTCTGGCGTCCCGGTCATGGCGCTTAATCCATTCGGGTGGCGGGAAAGCGGGCAATTCTACCCGCATCCTGCGCCTCCCGCCGCCTGCCGCGCTGAGCACCAAGCGCTCGCGGGGCATGGCCCCGCGCTACCGCATCCCGCCGCGCCCGGCGGACGGCCTTACGCCGCGATCAGCTCCGCGTCGATCTGCCGCGACCGGTCGAAGGCCGTCAATGCGCCCATCCGGGCGATGTAGTCCGCCATGGCGGGGGCGGGCTGCACCAAACCGAAGTCGGTGGTCCATTTCAGGGCATTGCCCCACAGCACGTCGGCGGCGCTCATTTCCTCACCCAGCAGGTAAGGCCCCTGCGCCAGCTGCGCCTCGATCACCTGCAGTACGGTTTCCGCGTCGTTGTAGGGCGACATCGACTGCGGGGGCGGGTCGCGGCGCATCGCGCGGTCGATCATCGCCGGCTCGAAGCAGGCGCCGTAGAAGGCCATCCAGCGCAGGTAGGGGCCGCGCAGCGGCGAGCCGATCGGCGGCGCCAGGCCGGCTTCGGGGTAGAGATCGGCCAGGTACAGGTAGATCGCCACCTGCTCGGTCACCAGCGCGCCCTCATGGATGATCGCCGGCACTTTGCCCATCGGGTTGATGGCCAGGTAGGCCGGGGCCAGGTTGGCGCCGGCTTTCAGGTCCAGCACATGCAGGCGGTAGTCGGCACCCAGGGCTTCAAGCAGGGCCACGGCGCCGCTCGAGCGTGAACGGGCAGCGTGATAGAGGGTGATCTGGCGGGACGTCATGGCAGTGCTCCTTGCAGCAGAGGGGTGAACTGGGGCCCATGCTGGGGCACTATTGCGGACGACTTCTGTCCTCGATCCCTCATGCGCCATACCGCCCATCGCCTGCTCCGCCTGATCGCCCTGCTGCAGGCCCGCCGACAGTGGTCGGGGGCTGAGCTGGCCGAGCGCATGGGGGTGGACCGGCGCAGCATCCGCCGCGACATCGAGCGCCTTCGTGAGCTGGGCTATCCGGTCAGGGCATCGGCCGGGGTAGGGGGCGGCTATCAGTTGGGGGCGGGCGCACCGGTACTGCCGATGCTGCTGGACGAAGAGGAGGCGACGACCCTGGCCATCGCCCTGCGTGCGGCCTCGGCCACGGTGGCCGGCATCGACGAGACCGCGCGCGGTCTGCTGTCCAAGCTCGACCCACTGGTGCCGACCCGCCGCCGCCAGCAGGCCGGCGAGGTGCACGCCGCCACCGCGACGCTGTCGGATCTGCCTTCCACCGACGCACGTCTGCTGGGGCGCCTGGCCCAGCATTGCCGCCAGGCAACCCGGCTGGCCTTCGAGTACCGCAGCGCGCAGGACGCGGTGACCCAGCGCGAGGTCGAGGCCCAGCATCTGGTCAACTACGGACGTCGCTGGTACCTGCTGGCCTGGGATCTGGGCCGCCAGGACTGGCGCACGTTGCGGGTGGACCGGATGGGCGCGGTGCGCGCACTGGCCGAGCCCGGCCTGCATCGGCGCACGCCCGCACCGCCCGATGTGATGGTGCGGCAGGCGGTCAGCCAGGCGCCGTTCGCGCTGCAGGCGGTGCTGCGCCTGGCCGGCAGCCACACCGAGCTGGAAGGTCGCATTCCCCCCTGGTGTGGCGTGCTCGAAGCCGATGGTGCCGATCACTGCCTGCTGCGCATGGGCGCGGAAAGCCGCGGCATGATGCTGGCGCAGATTCTCAGCCTCGACCGGGTGCCGCTGGAGCTGTGGACCACGCCGCCGGGGGGGGGGGGGGGGGGGGGGGGGGCCGCGGGGGGGGGGGGGGGGGGGGGGGGGGGGGGGGGGGGGGGGGGGGGGGGGGGGCGGGGGGGGGGGGCGGGGGGGGGGGGGGGGGGG
>NZ_JBRRES010000053.1:0-21720 GCF_056760395.1 Stenotrophomonas sp. STEN009
GGCCCCCAGCTTTGGACCGGGGGCCTCGATGTAATGGCGGAGCGGACGGGACTCGAACCCGCGACCTCCGGCGTGACAGGCCAGCATTCTAACCAGCTGAACTACCGCTCCGCGTTGTACTGCTTGTGTTCTCTTCCCGATCAGGATCAGGGAGAAAACAAAGCCTCCAGCTTTTGGCCGGAGGCCTCGTTGAAGTGGCGGAGCGGACGGGACTCGAACCCGCGACCTCCGGCGTGACAGGCCAGCATTCTAACCAGCTGAACTACCGCTCCACACTCAAACTTTTACCGCGGTGCTGTGGTGGGTGCTGAGGGTTTCGAACCCCCGACCCTCTCCGTGTAAAGGAGACGCTCTACCGCTGAGCTAAGCACCCCAGCGAGCCGCTTAGTTTACAGCATCCTTAAGGGCCTTGCCAGCCTTGAAGGACGGATTCTTCGAAGCAGCGATCTTGATGGTGTCGCCGGTCTTCGGGTTGCGGCCGGTGCGGGCTGCACGGTCGCGGACCTGGAAGGTACCGAAGCCGACCAGGGTGACCGCATCGCCGTCCTTCAGCGCCTTGGTGATGGCAGCAACGACGGCATCGACAGCGCGGCTGGACTCGGCCTTGGTCAGGTCGGCAGCTTCAGCAACGGCGTCGATCAATTCGGTCTTGTTCATTCTCTACAACTCCTTTGGCGGTGGGTTCCGCGGATTCGACAGGGAAGCAACCGCACGCCATCTGCGTGCGATCGCCATGTGGAAACGGTTCGCCGATTCAGAGATCGCCAACAGCGATCACTCATTTGCGAGTGCTGCTTTTATACCAGTGGCCCTACCCCCACGCAAGCTGGAAAGCCAGTAACGACGCGGGTTTCAGGCCATTCGGCAACGCGCGTCAGTGCTTGACGCGCGCGTTTCCACTCGGTTTCGCCTTGCTACGTACCGTGACGCGCTGCGCACTCTTGCGCGCCTTCTTCGGTGCCAGCGGACGCTCCAACGCCAGATCAAGCACTTCTTCGATGTACTTCACCGGCACGATCTTCAGATCACGGGTGACGTTGGCCGGGATGTCGGCCAGATCCTTGCGGTTCTCTTCGGGAATGATGACCGTGCGGATACCGCCACGCAGGGCAGCCAGCAGCTTCTCCTTCAGTCCACCGATGGCGGTGACCCGCCCACGCAGCGTGATTTCGCCGGTCATCGCCACATCGGCACGCACCGGCACCCTGGTCAGCATCGAGACCAGGGACGTCACCATCGCCGCGCCGGCGCTCGGGCCGTCCTTCGGCGTGGCGCCGTCCGGAACGTGCAGGTGCACGTCGTGCTTCTGCAGGAAGTCGCTGTCGATGCCGAAACGATCGGCGCGCGAACGCACGACCGACAACGCCGCCGAAGCCGATTCCTTCATCACGTTGCCGAGCTGGCCGGTCAAGATCAACTGGCCCTTGCCTGGCACCAGCGTCGATTCGATCTGCAGCAGGTCGCCACCGACTTCGGTCCAGGCCAGGCCGGTGACCAGGCCGATCTCGTTTTCTTCCTCGGCGCGACCAAAATCGAAGCGGCGCACGCCCAGGTACTTGTCCAGGTTCTTGCCGGTCACCGTGACCAGCGCCTTGGCCTTCTTCGCGCCCTTCCTGGCCTTCACCGGCTGCGGGCCTGCCAGCGCGATCTCCTTCACCACCTTGCGGCAGATCTTGGCGATCTCGCGTTCCAGATTGCGAACGCCCGACTCGCGGGTGTAGTAGCGCACGATGTCCTGGATCGCATCGCTGCCGATTTCCAGTTCCTCCGGCTTCAGGCCATTGGCCTTGATCTGCTTGGGCACCAGGTAGCGGGTCGCGATGTTGAGCTTCTCATCCTCGGTGTAACCGGGGATGCGGATCACTTCCATGCGGTCCAGCAGCGGGCCCGGAATGTTGAGCGAGTTCGAGGTGGCCACGAACATCACTTCCGACAGATCCAGGTCCACTTCCAGGTAGTGATCGTTGAATGCGTTGTTCTGCTCCGGATCGAGCACTTCCAGCAGCGCCGAGGAGGGATCACCACGGAAGTCCATCGACATCTTGTCGATCTCGTCGAGCACGAACAGCGGATTCTTGCTGCCGACCTTGTTGAGGTTCTGCACGATGCGGCCCGGCATGGAGCCGACGTAGGTGCGACGGTGGCCACGGATCTCGGCCTCATCACGCACGCCGCCCAGCGACATGCGCACGAACTTGCGGTTGGTGGCCTTGGCGATGGACTGGCCGAGCGAGGTCTTGCCCACGCCCGGCGGCCCGACCAGGCACAGGATCGGGCCCTTCATCTGCTTCACCCGCGACTGCACCGCCAGGTATTCAAGGATGCGCTCCTTGACCTTCTCCAGGCCGTAATGGTCGGCATCGAGTGTGTCCTGCGCGGCCTTCAGGTCCTTGCGCACCTTGGTGCGCTTCTTCCACGGCACGCCCAGCAGCCACTCCAGGTAATTGCGCACGACCGCCGCCTCAGCGGACATCGGCGACATCTGCTTGAGCTTGTTCAGTTCGTTGCGCGCCTTGGCTTCCACGGCCTTCGGCATGCCCGCTTCGGCGATCTTGCGGGCCAGCTCTTCCAGCTCGCCCGGCGCGTCGTCGAGGTCACCCAGTTCCTTCTGGATGGCCTTCATCTGTTCGTTGAGGTAGTACTCGCGCTGGCTCTTCTCCATCTGCGACTTCACACGGCCGCGGATGCGCTTTTCCATCTGCTGCACGTCGATCTCGCCGTCGACCAGGCCGACCAGCATCTCCAGGCGCTCGCCGACGGCCAGCGTTTCCAGCAGGCGCTGCTTGTCGGCCAGGCGCACGCTGATGTGGGCGGCGATGGTGTCGGCCAGGCGCGCAGGCTCGTCGATCCCGGCCAGGGTCTGCAGCAGCTCCGGCGGAAGCTTGCGGTTGGTTTTCACGTACTGCTCGAACAGCGACATCAGCGAGCGGGCGATCGCCTCGATCTCGCGCGGCTCGCGCTCGTCCGCAGCGTCGATCTCCACGGCCTGGCCGTGCAGCGAACCGTTGCGTTCGTCGACATGGGTCACGTGCACGCGCGAGAGGCCTTCGACCAGCACCTTGATCGTGCCATCGGGCAGCTTCAGCAGCTGCAGCACCTGCGCCAGCGTACCGACCTGGTAGAGATCGGCCGCATGCGGGTCGTCGGTCTCGGCGGACTTCTGCGCGAGCAGCAGGATGCGCTTGTCTGCCTCCATTGCCTGTTCGAGCGCGTGCATGGACTTGTCACGGCCGACGAACAGCGGGATGACCATGTGCGGGAACACCACTACGTCGCGCAGCGGCAGGACCGGCAGGTCGAGGGTTTCACTTGGGGAACGGGCCATGGGGGCTCCAGGGAAGGGGAAAACCGCCTCCGGGAGGACATCTTCCGGAGACAAAAAAAGCCGATGGCCCCGTTATGGGGCCATCGGCTTTCAGATGCAAGGCATTCCTTTAAAATTCTTTCCAATCAACAACTTGGAAGAATCACTCGGCGCCTGCGGCCTTCTGTTCAGGGGCCGCCGGGGTCTGGTAGATCAGGTACGGCTCGGACTTGTGCTCGATCACCGATTCGTCCACCACCACCTTGCTGACGTTTTCCTGCGAAGGCAGGTCGTACATGGTGTCCAGCAGCACCGATTCGACGATGGTGCGCAGGCCACGGGCGCCGGTCTTGCGCTTGAGCGCCTTGCGGGCGATGGCCGACAGGGCGTCCGGACGGAACTCCAGTTCGACGTTCTCCATCTCGAACAGCTTCTTGAACTGCTTGGTGATGGCGTTCTTCGGTTCGGTCAGGATCTTGATCAGGGCCGGCTCGTCCAGCTCCTCCAGGGTCGCCACCACCGGCAGGCGGCCGACGAACTCGGGAATCAGGCCGAACTTGATCAGATCTTCCGGCTCGACTTCCGCCAGCAGCTTGCCCACTTCCTGCTTGCGCTCGGCACTCTTCACCTTGGCGCCGAAGCCGATGCTGCCCACGTCGGTGGAACGGGCCTGGATCACCTTGTCCAGGCCGGCGAACGCGCCGCCGCAGATGAACAGGATGTTCTTGGTGTCCACCTGCAGGAACTCCTGCTGCGGATGCTTGCGACCGCCCTGCGGCGGCACGCTGGCCACGGTACCTTCGATCAGCTTCAGCAGGGCCTGCTGTACGCCTTCGCCGGACACGTCGCGGGTGATCGACGGGTTCTCGCTCTTGCGCGAGATCTTGTCGATCTCATCGATGTAGACGATGCCCTGCTGCGCCTTCTCGACGTCGTAGTCGCACTTCTGCAGCAGCTTCTGGATGATGTTCTCCACGTCCTCGCCCACGTAACCGGCTTCGGTCAGCGTGGTGGCGTCGGCCATGGTGAACGGCACGTTGAGCAGGCGGGCCAGGGTTTCGGCCAGCAGGGTCTTGCCCGAACCGGTCGGACCGACCAGCAGGATGTTCGACTTCGCCAGCTCGACGTCGTCGTTCTTCTGCCGGCTCTCGATGCGCTTGTAGTGGTTGTACACGGCCACGGCCAGGGTGCGCTTGGCGCGGTTCTGGCCGATCACGTACTGGTCGAGGACCTCGAGGATCTCGCGCGGCTTCGGCAGCGAGCTGCGCGCCGACTGCGCCTTTTCTTCAAGTTCTTCGCGGATGATGTCGTTGCACAGCTCCACGCATTCATCGCAGATGAACACGCTCGGACCCGCAATCAGCTTGCGCACTTCATGCTGGCTCTTGCCGCAGAAAGAGCAGTAGAGGATCTTGCCGGTGTCCGTGGAACGACCTTGGCGGTCTTCGCTCATGCTTCGCTTACCCAGTTACCCCACCCGCTGAACGGGGGTTCGATTCGAGAATAGCACAGGGCCGGAGGGACACCAGTCCCGCCCGACCCTGCAGGAACGAGGCCTGCCTGGCCCCGTGAAGGCGGCTCAACCCGCCTGGACCGACTCATCCGGGCGACGCTCCAGGACCTGGTCGACCAGGCCGTAGGCCTGCGCTTCGACCGCACTCTTGAAGTTGTCGCGCTCGGTATCGCGAGCGATCGTTTCCAGCGACTGGCCGGTGTGGCGGGCCAGGATCTCATTCAGGCGCGAACGCAGCGTCAGGATCTCGCGCGCGTGGATGTCGATGTCCGTCGCCTGGCCCTGGTAACCCCCCAGCGGCTGGTGGATCATCACGCGCGAATTGGGCAGCGCATAGCGCTTGCCGGCTTCACCTGCAGCCAGCAGGAGGGCACCCATCGAGGCCGCCTGGCCGATGCAGGTGGTGCTCACATTCGGCTTGATGTATTGCATGGTGTCGTAGATCGCCATACCGGCGGTGACCACGCCACCCGGCGAGTTGATGTAGATGTTGATGTCCTTCTCCGGGTTCTCCGATTCCAGGAACAGCAACTGCGCCACCACCACGTTGGCCATGTGATCGTCGATCGGGCCCACGAGGAAGATCAGGCGCTCCTTCAACAGGCGCGAATAGATGTCGTAGGCACGCTCGCCGCGGCTGGTCTGCTCGACCACCATCGGAACCAGGTTCAGGGCTTTGGTTCGGTTGTCCATTACGTGAGGTACCTATCTTGGGGGGAAACAACCCCGCGCCGGCAGGGGCGCGGGGCATACGGTGATCCGCCCGGACTTACTGGCGGATCGCGTCCTGGAACGACAGCTTCTCTTCGGTGTGCTGGGCGCGCTCGGCGATCCAGTCGATCACCTGCTCTTCCATCACACGGTTCTGCAGACCAGACATCAGCTGGGGGTCGTTGCGGTACATCTCAATGACCTGCTCCGGCTCTTCGTAGGTCGAGGCGATCAGACGCAGCGTTTCGTTCAGGCGCTTGGGCTCCAGGCGCAGATCGTTGGTGCGCGCCACTTCGCCGACCAGCAGGCCGACCAGCACGCGCTTGGCGGCGGCGTCCTTGAAACCTTCGTGGGCATCGGCCGGGATCTCGCCCGGGTTGCGGCCGCTGCGGCGGATCTGCTCGACCTGCTGGGCCAGCATCGCGCGGGCTTCGTTCTCGACCAGGCGCGGCGGCATTTCCACCGAGGAATAGGCGGCGATCAGCTGCTCGCCCACTTCACGGCGCAGGCGGTTCATCAGCGCGCCCTTGAGCTCGCGCTCCAGGTTGGCACGGATGTCGCTGCGGAACTGCTCGACATCACCGCCCTTCACGCCGAAGCTCTTGATGAAGGCCTCATCGACCGCCGGCACCACCGGCTCGGACACTTCGGCAACCTTGACGGTGACCTGCACGGTCTTGCCGGCCAGCACCGGCACGCGCCAGTCGGCCGGGAAATCGACGTCCAGCGTCTTTTCCTCGCCCTTGGCCAGGCCGACCAGGCCCTTTTCGATGGTCTCGAACATCATGCCCTGGCCGAGCACGATCGAACCCTTCTCGGTGCCTTCGGCCGGCAGGCGCTCTTCGCCGGCCTGCGACCAGGTTTCGACCGCGACCAGGTCGCCATCCTGCGCACCACGCGCAACCGGTACCCAGGTGCGGCGCTGGTTCTGCAGGTTCTCGATCATCTGGTCGATGTCGGCGTCGGTGATCTCGGCGGTGTGGCGCACCACGGTCAGCTTGCTGACGTCGATGTCACCGAAGTCCGGCACCACCTCCACGGTGGCCACGAAGGAGAACTCACCCTCGTCGCCCTTGTCGATGCGCGGGCTGCCGACGATGCGCAGGTCGTGCTCGCGCACGGCCGCGTCGAAGGTTTCGCGCAGCAGGCCGTCCAGCGCCTCGCCACGGACCTGCGCGCCGAAGCGCTGCTCGATCACCTTGGCCGGCACCTTGCCCGGACGGAAACCCTTGATGCGGGTGGTACGGGCGATTTCGCCCAGGCGGCCGTTGATGTGGCTCTGCAGACGGTCTTCCGGCAGCGAGAAGCTCAGGCGGCGTTCCAGGTTGCCGATGGATTCGATCGAAGCTTGCATGTTGACTCCTGCCACCGGTGGCGCTCTGGCCTCCGGCTCGATGATGGATGAAACGGTTGTAAGGTGACGGCGTCCGGGACGCGCCTGCTTGCCGCAGCCCTTTAGTTTCGCCCAATTCGGCGTGCACTGCCAGCGCAGGCCGGGCAAGCGCCTCGGGAACGCCCGGCGGGGGCGGAGGCAGGCCGGCACTGGTGCGAAAGGGGGGACTCGAACCCCCACGCCTTGCGGCACTGGAACCTAAATCCAGGGCGTCTACCAATTCCGCCACTTTCGCGTGGCCGGCACAGGCCGTCATTGTCGCAGGCGGGTGCACAAAGCGGAAGGCGTGACAAACCTGAATACGTAGTCCAGGCGCCCACGCGCAGGCGCCGGCACGTGCGCGTAGACTCGTGCCGTTGCCGCCACCCGGTCTGCCCCGATGGAACGCACCCCACTCCGCACGCCCCTGCAGGCCCGGATGCCCGGCTGGTCCACACTCGTCTGGCTGCTCGGTCTTGCAGTAGCGCTGCACTTCCTGTGGGTCACCGCACAGCGCTACGGGCAGGTCAGCGCCGAGGCCTATGGCATGTTCTGGGAGCGTCGCAACTGGCTGTGGCTGCATGTCGCCGGCGGCAGCCTGGCCATGCTGGCTGGCGCTACGCAGTTCATCGGTCCCCTGCGGCGACACCGTCCCCGGCTGCATCGCTGGCTGGGACGGATCTACCTGGCCGGCATCCTGCTGGGGAGTGCCGCTGTCGCCGGCCTGATCGCCACCACCCAGGGCTGGCTGGCACTGAAAATGGCGTTCGCTGCGACCGGCCTGGCGTGGTTGGTCACATCATTCTGCGGCTATCGCAGCATCCGGCGTGGCGACGTCGAGCAGCACCGGCGATGGATGCTGCGCAGCTACCTGGTGACGCTGTCACCCGCGGTGTTCCGCCTGTCGCTGCTGGTGCCTGCGCTCATGCAGCTGGCATCGCCCCTGGTGATGGTGCCGAGCCTGCTGGTGCTGAGCTGGGCCCTGCCGTTGCTGGTGCATGAAGCAGGAAGGCGCCTGGTGTCCATCGGCACACTCGCAGAGCCGTCCGGCAGCCGCTGAACACCCAAGAAAAAAGCCACCTGGAGGACCAAGTGGCTTTCGTCTGGTGGGCTGTCAAGGATTCGAACCTTGGACCTATTGATTAAGAGTCAACTGCTCTACCAACTGAGCTAACAGCCCGAAATCGGGGCGCGAATTATGACCTGATGCGCACACGGGGTGCAAGCTTTTTTTCAACATCGTTGATCGATGCATGCGTGCCACGACCCAAGGTGCTTCGCATGCTCTTTGCGCGGCCTGCAGGCAAGAAAAAAGCCACCTGGCGTACCAGGTGGCTTCTGTCTTGGTGGGCCGTCAAGGATTCGAACCTTGGACCTATTGATTAAGAGTCAACTGCTCTACCAACTGAGCTAACGGCCCGTGAAACTCAGACGCACATTATAGCGTGCATTCTGTTTATTGCAACACCGTGTCGGCTGTGCCGATGCGGTTGAATCAGTGGGGTGGCTGAGGGGATTCGAACCCCCGACCACCGGAATCACAATCCGGTACTCTAACCAACTGAGCTACAGCCACCACTGAAACATTCGCTTCATCGCCAATGCTGCTGGCGCTGGAGCTTTGAAGCCTTGCCTGGAGACCGTCACCGAAGTTCGGGCCGCCGAAGCGAGTCCGATATTCTGGTGGAGTCCTCACGCTTTTGCAAGCCTTTCTTCACATCCGCCGACGCGGTCCCGGTGCCTCGCCAAT
The DNA here is from genome assembly GCF_056760395.1 of Stenotrophomonas sp. STEN009. NCBI lineage: Bacteria > Pseudomonadati > Pseudomonadota > Gammaproteobacteria > Lysobacterales > Lysobacteraceae > Stenotrophomonas > Stenotrophomonas sp. STEN009. The sequence goes on from NZ_JBRRES010000053.1 coordinate 8,651, forward strand.
GGCGCGCCCGACAGGAATCGAACCTGTAACCGCCGGCTTGGAGGGCTGCAGGACTGCGCATTGTAGTCAATAGCCTGGATTGAGTTCAATTCAGGAGCACAGCGAGTACAGCCCAGGACCTGCACCGGGTGCGCAAGGTGCCTGCGGGAAGCTTGGCATTCATCGACCACGCGGCTCATGAAGCCCGCCCGTCAACCGTGACTTTCGGGCGCCTCCCGGCCGGGGCAACGCCATTGCCGGCTGCTTGCCTGGCCCCGGCGAGCTCATGCCCCCCCCTCCCTTGTGTCCCAATCTCACGAGGGCGTGGAGCCTGTGGCTCCTCCTCATGGGTCGACGGGCGAGAAGAAGGCACCCTCCCCGGTGACCAATACGTCTGCCCCAGGGCTTGAATAGCATGCCGGGCACCAGCCTCATGCTGGCAGCCATGCGCCAGCGGCGTCGGAATAGATGAGTCTGAGCACTGCACCTGGGGCCAAGTCTCGGTCAGCACCGATGGCGATTACCGCATTTGCTGCGACTCGGAGCAAAGCCACCGAGCCGCCGCTGTTGCGAATCACCAGCTCCTGGCCATCCATCGCACCGGCATCAATGGATGAGATCCTCGTTACTGCGGTGGCAACAGAGACGGTTGCCGAGAAATGCAGTGTCCGCCCCCCTCGACGCTCCAGCGAGAGGATCTTGCCTCCCGCCTGCGAGTAGGTCTGAGCGAAAACCGCGCGCGTGGTCCGCCGGAATCCTACGGTGTAGTCGACCCGAACGTTGGAACTCAGAGAGTTCGTGTAGCCCTGTGCCTGTGCCAGTGGCCGGTCGAGTTGCACGTCCCGGCAATCGAACACGATGTCGTTGTTCTGCTGCCCGTCCAACAGGTGGGTGAACTGACCGTGGACCTGCAGACCGTTCAGTTCGATCCGGCTCCCCGGGCCCATTTTGCACAAACGCAGGCCGGTACCACTCGCGCCACGAGCATCGATACTGCCTTGATCGACGTAGATCTGCCCACCCTCATCGGCCAGAAATGCGCAGGCAACGTTTGTGCCTCCCTGCTTTGTGACCATCGCGGGACGGCTAATACGCACGATGCCGCGCGTGGCGATGACATGGGGATAGATGCCACTGTTGTCCTGATTGGTGACCAGCGCGTCGACGTTAACTGTCGGGATCGTATCCTCGTTGGCAGACTGCCCCGTGATCTGGACAGCCGCTCGCCCCTGGGACTCCTTCAAGAAGAAGTGCGACAGATTCTCAATCCGGTTGCCTTGGCAGGCCTCCGGATGGTCAACTCCTTGGAACACGTTGACTCCCGTGCCACCGTAGGAGACGCAGTTCTGAACCAACCCGAAGCTCCCGCGCAGTTGGAAGTTCCTCTGCGACGAGTTCGGGCCATTGAAGGGTGCATACCCGTAGCATCCTATGAACTGAATGCCATGGCTGCTCCAGTGTGTGTCAAAAGCAGCGTTCTGGCACAGCCAACCCTTCGAGTTGACCACCGCAGAACCCTTGGTTCGCCCATAGCGGTAGGTTCTCGTGTCGTTGAGCTGGGCAATCAGTGACCCATCCGTGTACACATGCCGGATCTGATGGCCAAACAGATTGCTATGCATGCCGAACTCGCATCCATACTCAACCACCCCGTAGGCATAGGCACCCGTTGTGAAATCGGTAGTGCCGTTCGAGGTGACAATGTCGTGTGTCCGGCCAAAGAGGCAGGAAACGAACTCGACTGTTTCAGACTTTGCCCGCATCGCACGAATGCCCGACACATCGGGCGCCATACACCCCTGCACGTAGACAATCGACGCGTTGCCCGGCTCGACATAGTCGGACCTGAAGTTCCTGATGTCGACCAGGACCGAAGCATTCATCCTTGCGGCGCGGATGTTCGATACGTACTTCTCAAAAAGATAGCTGTAGAGATTGATCCTGTTCGCGTCGATTCCGCCTACGGCGGTGTGCTCTCCAAGTCGCTCCAGATCAGCCGCCCGAGAGCCAGGAATGAAGTCGTCCGACATCACCTTGATGATGTCACCAACAGCGAATCCATCAGTGCTGTTTACCACCAGTGAGTGTGTCGGCGTGGCCCCACCGCCCTGCCCTTCGGTGTAGTCAACGACTGACATTTCGATCGCACTTACCGGTACCTGGGCACCGTAATTCGCAATCACACTGAAGGTTGGGAAGCTGCCACTCATTGCCGTCATCTGGCATTGCCGACCGTCAAACAGGCAGCTGGCATCGATCATCTCAACGGACTGAGAAAGCATGTAATTGGCCGCCGTATTGCCCAACACCTGGCGCCCAGTCGAGATAGCTGCAGTGATAGCTGCCCAGTCGATGCTCTGCGTCAGAGATGTGGCAAACGGATAGGTCGCCCGGGCCTCTTGCAGCGTCGAAAAGCGCTCCGACAAGAAGTGGGGTTGGCCATCGCCGATGGCACCAAAGTCTTCAGGAGAGGTCTGTTCGCAAGACTTTTGCCCCAGCGTCTGGAGCACCGCGCCCGGACCATCCTGGATGAATCCAAGCAAGGCAGCGCCATCGTCCGCTTTCAGAATGTTGCTACTCACACGCCGCCCCTCCCGACCGAATCTGTTGCCAGCACGATATGGACGCTTTCATCAATGTAAGTCCCAGAAATCGACGGATAAGAGGGAAGGATCTTGTCGGCCATCACTGAATTCCATAAAAGGGTGAGTTCAACTGTCGATCACAGCGCTAGTGATTATGGATGTGCCCAGGCGAACTGATCTGAGGAGCCTCACCACCAAGCGAAGATTCGTATGGCCGTTGGCCGGCCGGACCACCATGAACGATATCGCATTCATCGCGTGCACGAGGCCAGCTAGGGTATTCGGGGCGTTACCGTTGCACTGGGCCGCAGCGCAGGGACCATCGACTGCGGGTTGGCCGCGACACTATCGATGCTCGGACGATCCGTGTACTCCGATCAGCGTCGCAGTGTTGGGCTCATCCTTGTGCCAGTGCCACATCTTGTCGTCTTGTCGTCTTGTCGTCTTGTCGTCGACATGAAGGCTGAGCGACGCACACGCAGTTGCTGATGCGCGCGCGTCTCACGGACGCCGGAAGCCCTGCACGAACCGCGGTCCTGGATGCAGCTATCGCCGCCCTCGCCGCCCGCCAGCCGGCGGGACAAGAGCCGGTGGGACATGTTTATCAAGGAAGCTCCCGCATTCCGCAGGCGTGGCTATCGAAGGAACTGCCGGGCGGGACACTGCTCTACGCGGCCCCGCCCGCGCTGGCCGTGGACCTGGAACCGGGGATCAAGGCGATAGCCGCCGAGCGCGAGCGTCAGCGCACTCGAATCACGTAACTAATTGATTCCAATGGCGCGCCCGACAGGAATCGAACCTGTAACCGCCGGCTTAGAAGTCTGCCTGACTCTATAGGAATATCAATAACTTGCATTGAATTCAATTCTGGAGCCGCCCGTCTGCGGCCCTTCAGCCGCCAGGGGATGCGCATCAGTTTTCTGGAGGTTCCGGGGCTTAGACCGTATGACGCAGCGGGTGGTGCCCTACCCTCACCCACGCCTTGTGGGCGCCCCACGCGCGGGGCTTGGGCGCCGCCGGCAGTGACCTGGGCGGCTCCAACGCTTCCTTCACTCGCGCGGTTGCGGTGGCTAGGCGCCAAGCCTGTTGCTGCTGCTCGGGCGTCGGAGGGAGGCCGGGCAGCGGTTCGAGCGGATCGCCAGGCATCGCGGCCAGCAGCTGGGCAACGGCAGCGCGCAGCCTCATCTCCGGGTACAGTCTGGCCGCGCACCAGCGTTCGGCGTAGCGCTTGCCCTGACCGACGCTCACGTGGATGGCGAGGTGCTGCGCACGAACCGGCGCAAGGGCAGTCGCGACAACCTGGTGCGCAAGGATGCCGAAACCGAGGAAGCCATCGCCATGCTACGGGCGCGGCGGGCTGCGATATGGGAGAAGAACGGGAGTGTAATTCCGATCCGGGCCGAGGACCGCTATCTCTTCGTCAGCGAGGACGGGGAGCGGTTGACCGAGGATAGGTGGCAGACTGCCTGGGGGCGCATGAAGCGCAATGCGGTGAAGGACGGGATTCTCCCCCCAGAACAACCGGCTCGGCCGACACAGCCTGAAACACCGGGGCGTGACGGATAGCAAGGGGGACAAGAAGGAGGCAAGCGGACACGAAACAGACGCGATGCTGCACCTCTATGATCATTCCTTACCGATTGTTCCGGAGTCAGGAAGCTAAGATGCAGCTACATCCCAAGTCGGTCGGCGAATGCCTGTGCAGACTACCCGACAGACTTGGGAGGCGATTTCTTAGCGGCAGCCTTTTTTGCCGCCACTTTCTTAACAGTGGGTTTATCGCGAGTCGGCGCAGGCGCCTGCTTCTCCAACAAATCCCATGGAAGCTGCCGATGCGCTCGCAGCATTGTCACAGAGAACACAGACTGAATTCTCTCTCGGACCAGCCAATACAACGCTCTCGCGAATTGTGCTTCCGCGGCCTTGAAGAGCTTCAGATCTCCGTCGAACTTCTCCTCAGTACCGACGAATCCAGCGGTGCATTCAATAAAGAACAAATGCGCGCCATCTGCGCCATCATCGTCGCCCTTGACGACTGCACTCGCTGACACGACCTGTTCGATCACAGGTCTATCTGCGTATTTGTGAGAGCTGATCGTAGGATCACGACCTTCGATGCTGACGGCGATCTCATGCTCGCCCTCAGTACCGCTGATTTTGCGTTCATCCACCGTGAGACGAGAAAAACGCGCGCCCACCATTAAAAAGCTTTCAAAAGCCTGCATCGATTCAATGGAGGTCATACACGGGCCTACTGGCTGGGGAACGCTGGAGCCTTTCGTTGTACCCAGCAAAACCGACTGTCTGTTCCACATGCTTCGCCTGAGTCACCAAAGGCTGATGGCAATGCCGATCAACAATTTGCTCAATGGCTGAACACATGACCTGATTCAGCGATACCCCCCAACTGCGAGCGATAGTTGCAGCCTTCCGATGCAACTCCCCTCCAACCCTCACATTGAACGTCCCGCTATAGGGTTTGTTAGCTTCGACATTGCGCGCCGCGCACTCCGCCAAGTACTGATCGATGGCGCGCTCAAACTCCAGCTTGAGTTCCGGGACAGACGCAGCAGAAAAAAGGATCAGAGCATCGATGTCGCAGACTTCGCCAACAAGCAGTTCATCGGCCTGAGAAAAATCTACCTTCGCGGTGTAGGACTTGTACTTCAGCGTATTCATTCTAGGTATCCCCACTCCTTGAGTCGATCCCTGACGCGTCTCACATACACCTCTAGCATGGTCGGTGGGTTCCGGCCATGCGGCTTATGGAGACAAATTACATGTGCCGCCTGCTGGGGATGCGTGAAGCTATACCCCGAGCCAGCTCCAGGCTGCTTCTCAAAGCCAAGTCCCTTTAGCAGTGCGCAGAGTTCATCCCATTCGTAGTCCCTTGGACAGCTGTTGAGACGATCCAGCCTCTTCTGAAGCTTCGACATTGCCGAGTCCTATCGTATGGCCGCCTCCCCCTAGTTGCAACTACTCCGTAGTTGCAACTCACCTAGGGATGATCAAAGGTTCAGCCTTCCACAGGATCTTAACACCGCAGACGGCTTCCAAATTCCCACAGGAAGAACACTGCCAACTCCGGAGGGAATTCCGGAGGCAAGCCGTAACCACGGAAAGAGGGAGCATAAACCATTGATTTCAATGGCGCGCCCGACAGGAATCGAACCTGTAACCGCCGGCTTAGAAGGCCGGTGCTCTATCCAGTTGAGCTACGGGCGCCCGAACCGGAACGGCGTCCAATCCGACGTGGCGTGGGATTGGTCGGGGTAGAGGGATTCGAACCCCCGACATCCTGCTCCCAAAGCAGGCGCGCTACCAGACTGCGCTATACCCCGGTCTTGCAATCCCCTCGAGCCAGGCCCGGGGAGTTGGTCATTGTCGCCAAGCCCGCGGCGAACTGTCAACGCAGCGATCTGTCCCGGGCGCGCGGTCACGGCAGTGGCAGTGGCCATCGGCTATGCTCGACATCGTCGGCCGGATGGCCTTCCTGATCCCTCATTCGCACGGAGAACGCGCATGCGCAGCGGCAACCCGGCTCTTTCCGAGTCGACTTTCCTCGACCTCGCCAACGGCTCGGTGGTGACCCGCCCCGACCAGGCGATGACCCTCAACGGCACCGTCAACAAGACCGGCATCCTGTTGCTGCTGACCGTGCTGACCGCAGCCTTCGCCTGGAACCAGACCGTGGCCTTCGGCCAGGTGCTGCCGGTCGCCAAGCTGTATGCCATGGGCGGCGCGATCGGCGGCCTGGTGCTGGCGCTGGTCACCGTGTTCAAGAAGCAATGGTCGCCGGTCACCGCACCGCTGTACGCGCTGGTGGAAGGCCTGTTCCTCGGCGCCATTTCCGCCGTGTTCGAGCTGCGGTTCCCGGGCATCGTATTCCAGGCCGTGCTGCTGACCTTCGGCACGCTGGCTGCCCTGCTGGTGGCCTACCGCACCGGCGTCATCAAGGCCACCGAGAATTTCAAGCTCGGCGTGGTCGCCGCCACCGGTGGCATCGCCCTGCTCTACCTGGCGTCGTTCGTGCTGTCGTTCTTCAACATCGAAGTCCCGCTGATCCACTCCTCCAGCGGCTGGGGCATCGCCTTCAGCCTGTTCGTGGTCGTGGTCGCCGCGCTGAACCTGGTGCTGGATTTCGATTTCATTGAGAGCGGTGTGGCCCAGCGCGCGCCCAAGTACATGGAGTGGTATGGCGCATTCGGCCTGATGGTGACCCTGGTCTGGCTGTACGTCGAGTTCCTCCGCCTGCTGTCAAAGATCCAGCAGCGCTGATTCCGGTCAAGCTGAAAACGACAAAGGGCGCCTCCGTGGCGCCCTTTCTGTTCCCCTCCCCCTTTCGACCCCGCCATGCCTGCCCTCTTCCACAGCTATCGCCCCGCTGACGGCCATCGCCTGCCGCATGACCCGTTCAACGCCATCATCGGACCCCGCCCGATCGGCTGGATTTCCAGCTGCGCTGCCGACGGCGCGTTGAACCTGGCGCCCTACAGCTTCTTCAACGCCTTCAACTACACGCCGCCGATCATTGGTTTCTCCAGCCAGGGCCGCAAGGACTCGCTGCACAACATCGAAGCGACGGGCGAGTTCGTCTGGAACCTGGCCACTTTCGACCTGGCCGAAGCCATGAACGAGAGCTGCCGGGCGGTCGCGCCGGACGTCGACGAGTTCACGCTGGCCGGCTTGACGCCGTTGGCGTCCGGGCAGGTCAAGCCGCCGCGTATTGCAGAAAGCCCGGTCAGCATGGAATGCCGCTGCACCCAGATCGTCCGCCTGCGCGACGCCGCCGGACAGGACACCAACGGCTGGCTGGTGCTCGGCGAGGTGGTCGCCGTCCATATCGAGACACGACTGCTGGTCGATGGCATCTACGACACTGCAGCCGCCGACCCGATCCTGCGCGGCGGTGGACCGGCCGACTATTTCCGCGTCAGTGCAGAGCAGCGTTTCCGCATGTTCCGGCCGGCCTGAATCTCAGCCGGCAACCGGGCGCGCCAACAGGGCCGGCAGCGACGAGGCGAGCAGCGCGATGCCCGACAGCGTCAGCAGGCTCAATACGATCTGGCGGAACCGCGCCTCGCTGATGCCGATGTAGACCCGGGCCCCCAGCAGCGCCGGAACCAGCATGGCCGGGGCGACGACAGCGAAGTACGGCAGCATCTGCCGGGTGACCAGGCCACTGCCGACGTAGGTGGCCATGGTGACCGACAGCATCGCCAGGTTGAAGTTCTGGATGACCGCGCGCTGCTCCTCCTTGCCGAAACCACGCAGCGTGCTCCACAACGTGGGCACGGGACCTGCGAAGCCGCCGATGCCGCTGAGCACGCCACCGGCCATGCCCGCCACGGTGTCGCCGATGCGCCCGCCCGTGGTGATCGGCGGCAGCGAACGGGCCATCAGCATCACCGGGCACCACAGTGCCAGGAAGCCTCCCAGCAGGGCCTTGAACCAGTCCATGTCCAGCTGCGGCAATACCATCACGCCCAGCGGAATGCCCGCCAGGCCACCGAAGACGAAGGGCAGCAGCAGACGCAGATTGAATCCGCGCCGCACGGTGAACACGGCCACCAGCTGACCCACCAGCGCGCCGAACACCGACAGCGTAGCCGCCAGGCGTGGCTCCAGCCCCCATGCCCAGAACGACATGGCGACCATTCCGAACGCAAAGCCGGACAGTCCCTGCACGAATCCCGCCACGATCGCTCCAAGTGCGACCAGCAGATACACCGAATCCATCATCACCTCGCTACGACCCCGTGGCTACGCTGCCACGCCGGCCTGGGCAGCGTAGTGCGTGGCAAGGTACCCGACCAGCGCGCGCACTTTCGGTGCCGCCACACCACATGAGCTGCGCAGAGCATGCGCAGGCACCCAAACGCAACGGGGCGCCCGAAGGCGCCCCGCTGGAAATCCAGACAAGGTCCAGCCACCGCTTACAGGCGCGTGGCGATGGCCTTGGCGAAGCTCATGGTGGTGCCGGTGCCGCCCAGGTCGCCGGTCAGCGAGTCCTTGGCTTCCATGGTCGCCACGATGGCCTTGCGCAGGCGCTCGGCATTCTGCGGCTGGCCGATATGATCCAGCATCTGTGCCGCCGCCAGCAGCAGCGCGCAGGGATTGGCCTTGCCCTGGCCCGCGATGTCCGGCGCGGTGCCGTGCACGGCTTCGAAGATCGCCGCGTCCTTGCCGATGTTGGCACCCGGGGCCAGGCCCAGGCCGCCGACCAGGCCGGCGCAGAGATCGGAAATGATGTCGCCGAACAGGTTGGTGGTGACGATCACATCGAACTGTTCCGGGCGCATCACCAGCTGCATGCAGGTGTTGTCGACGATCATTTCCTGGAACTCGATGTCCGGATACTGCGCGGCCACTTCACGGGCGACGTTCAGGAACAGGCCCGAGGTCGACTTGATGATGTTGGCCTTGTGCACGGCGGTGACCTTCTTGCGGCCGACGCTGCGGGCCAGTTCGAAGGCGTAGCGCACGATGCGCTCCGAGCCCTTGCGGGTGATGCGGGTGCCGGAGAAGGCAGTCTCGCCGTCGGCCGACACTTCCTGGCCTTCAGCCAGGTAGGCGCCTTCGGTGTTCTCACGCACGGTGATCAGGTCGACGTTGTCGAAACGCGACTTGGTGTTCGGGAAGGTGTGGGCCGGACGCACGTTGGCGTACAGGTCGAAATGGCGGCGCAGGCTGACATTGATCGAGGTGAAGCCACCACCGACCGGCGTGGTCAGCGGGCTCTTCAGGGCAACCTTGTTGCGCGCGATCGAGTCCAGGGTGACCGCCGGCATCAGGTCGCCGTGCTTCTCCAGCGCCGCCAGGCCGGCGTCGGCCTCTTCATACTCCAGGCCGGCATTGAGCTGGTCGAGCACGTACAGGGTGGCGTCCATGATCTCCGGGCCGATGCCGTCGCCGCGGATGACCGTAATTTTCTGCGTCATTGATCGATGTTCCGAACAGGGGGAAAAAACGCCGTCCGGACGTGCCCGGAAACGCCGGCGCAAAGGAAGTTTCACCGGCAATTATGCCTGAGCCGGGGCCGAGGTCCCAAATAGACCATGGTCCCAGTCCCCGGCTCAGGCAGAATTGCCCGCGTATTCCGGTAGCGCCGGGCCATGCCCGGCGTTAGCCTCAGTGCTCGTGGGCTTCCGGGGCGGCGGCACCGCCTTCGAGCTGGTCGAGGAAATCGACCGCGCGGCGCAGGTGCGGGATCACGATCGAGCCGCCGACCACCAGGCCGACCGAGAAGGTCTCGAAGAACTCCTCGCGGGTCACCCCGGCCTCCTTGCACTGGGCCACGTGGTAGCTGATGCAGTCGTCGCAGCGCAGCACCATCGAGGCCACCAGCCCCAGCAGCTCCTTGGTCTTCACATCCAGCGCGCCGGCCTGGTAGGTCTGCGTATCCAGCGCGAAGAACCGGCGCACCACCTGGTTCGGCTCGCCCAGGATGCGCTCGTTCATGCGCTTGCGGAACGCGGTGAACTCGGCGATGCGGTCCTTGCTGCCGTCGTCGGCCGCGCTCATGCCTGGCCCTGCCCGGCCAGCAGCGGCTCAAGCTTGCCTTCACGGTGCAGCGCCATCATGTCGTCATAGCCACCGACATGGACGTCGCCGACGAAGATCTGCGGCACGCTGGTGCGGCGGGTCAGCGCCATCATCTTCTCGCGTTCGGCCGGGTCCAGGTCGATGCGGACCTCGGTCCACTGCTGGCCCTTGCTCTTGAGGAAGTTCTTGGCGGCCACGCAGTACGGGCAGACGGCAGTGGAATAGATGGTGATGGCGGGGGCACCGCCGGCGGTCTGGGCTGTCACGGGAAACTCCACGATGGATCGACGGTCTACATATGGTACCGGTGCGCTGGAATTTCCACGCTACCACCGCAACACTGTGGATTAACGAATGGTTGCCCCCTGCCCTGCCACGCTTGGCGCGCCCCGCCCGAGGACCTCCCGCTTGCGAGCCCTGCTGCTTTCGACCGCCGTCACCTTCGCCCTGGCCATGCCGCTGGCCCAGGCCCAGGAGAAGCTGCCCGACATCGGCTCCTCGGCCGGCGAGCTGCTGACCCCGGCCCGCCAGGCCGAGTACGGCGCGATGATGCTGCGCGAGCTGCGCAACTATGGCTACCTGCTGGACGATCCGCTGGTCAATGACTGGCTGCAGACCATGGGCACCCGCCTGGGGTCCAACAGCGACCAGCCGCGCCAGCCCTACACCTTCTTCGTGATGAAGGACCGCCAGATCAACGCCTTCGCGACCCTGGGCGGCTACATCGGGGTCAACGCCGGGCTGGTGCTGACGGCCGAACGCGAAGACGAGGTTGCCGCGGTGCTGTCACACGAAATCGCCCACGTCACCCAGCAGCACGTGCTGCGCGGGGTCGAGCGCGCCCAGCGCGACCAGATCCCGATCCTGCTGGGCATGCTGGCGGCGGTGGTGGCGGCACAGGCCAGCAACAGCACCTCTTCAGGCAATGCGACCATGGCCGCGATCAGCTCGGGCATGGGCCTGATGCAGCAGCGGCAGATCAACTACACCCGCTCCAACGAATCGGAAGCCGATCGGCTGGGCATACGCACCCTGTCACGCAGCGGTTACGACGTGGACGCGATGGCCGGCTTCTTCGAGCGGATGTCGACGGCCATGCGCGGCAACGAGGGCGGCTACAGCGTGCCGGAGTTCCTGCGCACGCACCCGGTCAACATCACGCGCATCAGCGAAGCGAAGGCCCGCGCCGAGCAGATGAAGAAGGACACGGTGCTGCTGACCACCACCACGCCCAGCGGCGAGCGCAGGGAACGGGTGGACCCTGCCGACCCGACCCTGTCCGAACCGCTGCTGCGCGGCAGCAACCCGCTGCTGCCAAGCAGTGTGCTGCGGGTGCCGGTTGGCCAGCTCAGCCGGGGCCCCAGCGGCGACTTCGACTGGGCACGTGAACGGTTGCGGGTGCTCAGTGCCGACTCCACCGGCGAGGTGGAGCGCGAGTACGCCGACCTGGGCAAACGCCAGAAGAGTGGATTGAACGATGCCCAGCGCTACGGCCAGGCCCTGGCGGTGATGCGGGGGGGACGCAGCGGTGCCGGCGAGGCGCGGCAGACCCTGAACGGCCTGCTGCAGGCCCATCCGGACAGCCTGTGGGTAGCCCTGGCCCTGGCCGAGGCCGAATCGCGCTCGGGCCAGGCCACGCAGGCCAATGCCCGTTTCGAGCAGCTGCTGCGTGAGCATCCCAACAGCCGGCCCGTCGCGCTGACCTACGCCGAGATCCTCAACGAACAGGGCAACCGCGAGGCGGGGCAGCGCGCGCAGGCCATGCTGCGGCCGCTGCTGTCGCAAAGTGGTAACGATCCGGTGTTCCAGCAGCGCTACGCCCGTGCCAGCGAACTGGCCGGGGACAGCGTCCGTGCCAGCGAGGCCTACGCCGAGGCCGCCTTCCTCAGCGGCCGGCCGGAGCAGGCGCTGATGCAGCTGCAGGCGCTCAAGCGCAATCCCGCACTGGACTACGTAGGACGGGCCCGGGTCGACGCGCGCATCGAATCGATCACCCCGACCGTGCTGGAGCTGCGCCGGCAGGGCGTGCAGGACCCCGATCTGGACCGCCGCTGAGCGCTGCATGACCGGTCCGTGGCAATCGGGAGCGGTTCCGGCCCGATGGTCACAAACATGTCATCAAACCGTAGTCTACTGGCACCCGTCCAGTAACCGAGCCCTACGGTGCCCTCGTGCAGAAACGTATCCTGATCGTCGATGACGAGCCCGCGATCCGCGAAATGGTCGCCTTCGCCCTGCGCAAGGGTGACTACGAGCCGGTCCACGCCGGTGATGCCCGCGAAGCCCAGACCGCGATCGCCGACCGTGTTCCCGACCTGATCCTGCTGGACTGGATGCTGCCCGGCACCAGCGGCCTGGACCTGGCGCGCCGCTGGCGCAAGGAGACGCTGACCCGCGAGGTGCCCATCATCATGCTGACCGCGCGTGGCGAGGAGAACGACCGTGTCGGCGGCCTGGAAGCCGGCGTCGACGATTACGTGGTCAAGCCGTTCTCGGCCCGGGAGCTGCTGGCCCGCATCCGTGCGGTCATGCGCCGCGCCCGCGAAGACGACGAGGACGGCAGCGTGGCGGTCGGTCCGATCCGCATCGACGGTGCCGCGCATCGCGTGTTCGCCAACGAACAGCCGGTGCCGATCGGCCCGACCGAGTACCGCCTGCTGCACTTCTTCATGACCCACCCCGAGCGCGTGTACACCCGCGCCCAGCTGCTGGACCACGTGTGGGGCGGCAGCGTGTACGTGGAGGAGCGCACCATCGACGTGCACATCCGCCGCCTGCGCAAGACGCTGGAACCGTTCAATGCCGAGAACATGGTGCAGACCGTGCGCGGCGCGGGTTACCGCTTCTCGACCGCCACCTGAGTCCCGTCGTGGGGGGGGGGGGGGGCCCCCGGGGGGGGGGGGGGGCCCCCGGGGGAAACCCAGGGTGAGTGAAAGTGAACACCCCCCCACCCCCCCCACG
>NZ_JBRRES010000054.1:0-20924 GCF_056760395.1 Stenotrophomonas sp. STEN009
CCGGCCCCCCCCCCCCCCCCCCCCCCCCCCCCCCCCCGCGCCCCGCCGGGCCCGGGGGGGGGGGTCAAACCCCCACCCCCCCCCGGGGGCGCGCGGCCCCCCCCCCGGCGGATGCATCAGCAATCGCCATACCCGGCGATCGATCAGTCCGCCGCCGGTGCCGGCAACGGGTCGAGGTGGCCGCATTTGCCGCAGGTACGCAGTTCCAGGCTGGCGTGGTAACGCGCGAAGACCTTGGGCAGGTCGGTTTCGATGTTCTGCAGCGCGAAGAACTCCTCATGCAGCTTGTGGTTGCAGCGCTCGCAATGCCAGATCACACCGTCCATCTCGTGCGGCAGCCGCCTGCGCTCCACGACCAGCCCGACGCCGCCCGGTGGCCGGCGCGGCGAGTGCGGCACCTTCGCCGGCAGCAGGAAGATCTCGCCGGCACGGATCGGGATGTCGCGGACCGCGCCATTCTCCTGGACCTTCAGCACCATCTCGCCTTCGAGCTGGTAGAACCACTCGGGCCCTTCGTCGTAGTGATAATCGGTCCGCGAGTTCGGCCCGCCGACCACCATGACGATGAAGTCGCCGTTGTCGATCATCTTGTTGCCCACCGGCGGTTTCAGCAGGTGACGATGTTCTTCGATCCAGGCGTGCAGGTTGATCGGTGAGGCGAGCATGGTCGGGCTCCGTGGGGGATCAGTCGCGCTTGCCCTTGCGGGGGACATAGGAAAGCGCTTTCTCGTAAGCCGGCTGCAGATCTTCCGGCGAGCCGACATCGATGCCCATTTCGCGCACGCGGCCATCCTTCAAGCTGTAGACCCAGCCATGCACCATCAGCTTCTGGCCGCGTGCCCAGGCGTCCTGCACGATGGTCGAGCGGCACAGGTTGGCGACCTGCTCGATGACATTCAGCTCGCACAGGCGGGCATGACGCAGCTCGTCGGTCTCCAGCGCATCGATGATCGCCGCGTGCTTCTGCATCACGTCGCCGACGTGGCGCAGCCAGTTGTCCGCCAGGCCGACGCGGGTGTTGTGCAGGCAGGCATGCACGCCGCCGCAACCGTAGTGGCCCACGATGAGGATGTGCTTCACCTTCAGCTGGTCTACCGCGTACTGCACCACGCTCAGGCAGTTCAGGTCGGTGTGGGCGACCACGTTGGCGACGTTGCGATGCACGAACACTTCGCCCGGTGCCATGCCGATGATCTGGTTGGCCGGCACGCGCGAATCGGAGCAGCCGATCCACAGGTATTCCGGGTGCTGCTGCTTGGCCAGCTGATGGAAGAACTCGGGATCTTCCTTCTCGATGCGGTCGGCCCAGTCGCGGTTGTTCTGCAGCAGCTTGTGGATGTCTTTCATGTTCGGGTCCCTGACCTCGGTGGGGGCAAGTCGCGGCTGTCCGGCCGCGTCGTCGCGGGAGTCGGTGCGTTCAGCCGCCGGCGGCGGCCTCATCGCGGAACCAGCGCATCCACTGCGCCAGTTCGGTGGAAGGTGGGGCGTGCAGGCGATCCAGCGCGTCGATCACCGCCTGCTGGTTGGCATCGGGATGGTTCTGGCTGAGCTTCAGTTTCAGCTGTACCTGTTCGACGTGGAAGTGGAACCCGACGATGGCGCGCAGCTCCGGGCCGTGCTCGGGACGATCAGCCTCGAACCGCCACTGCTGGCCGACGCTGGCTTCAAAGCGGTCGCTGATGTCGCCGACCAGCTGGGCCAGCGCATCGGTGCCGTCGAACGGCTGCAGCTGTCCGCGCAGCTCGGCAGCGGCATAGTTCCAGGTCGGAACGCGTGCCGCCGGTTCCTTGTCCGGATACCAGCTGGCCGAGACGTAGCCATGGGGGCCATCGACCAGCACCTTGGCGGTGCCTTCGCGACGCGACTGCGGGTTGGCCCGCGCCCAGTGGCCGCGCAGTTCGATGCGCTGGCCATCACGCCGGTACAGCACCGGCACGCGGGTCAGCTCGGGCAGGCCGTCGTCACCGGTGGTGAGCACGGTGACGAACGGATCGCGCGCCAGCAGGCGGTCCAGCCAGATCAGATCGGTCTCGGCGAAGGCGCGCGGAGTGAACATCGGCCTGGGCTCAGGCGCGCCCGCCCAGCGATTGCACCATGCGCCCACGCAGGCCCTCGTCGCTGTCGGCGTGCGGTGGCTGCACCTCATGCAGGCTGAAGCCGCGCACCAGCGCATCTTCTTCGTCCAGGCCGTCGAATTCGACGAAATCGGCGTCGAACAGCTGCGCGCGGGCAGTGTCCTCGCTGTCGTAGCTGAGGGTGTTGCCATCACTGTCGAGCACTTCGGCCGTGCCGGCCGGGCGCACGCGCAGGCGGGCCCAGATCAGGGTGTTGCCGAGGCTGGCCAGCCACCAGCTGTCGTGCGGGGCGGAGAGATCGTTCATGTAGGCGTTACCAGAGCGAAGCCAGCCAGAGCAGGGCGGCCATGCCCAGTCCGGCCAGCAGGGTCAGCAGCGAAACCCAGGCCGGCGTGGCCAAACCGGACAGCGAGCGATCCGGCTGCTGCCGGTAGTCGCGGCGCAGCAGCCAGGCCAGGGCATCGGGCTTGAGGAAGGCGCCGCTGCCGAAGCGCTGTGCCAGCGCCGGATGGCGGTCACGCACGTGCACCAGGGTCAGCGGCCAGAAGATCACGAAGGCACTGAACCCGGCCACTGCGACGCCGACAAAGCAGAGGGCGAAGAACAGGGTCATGCGGGCAGTACCTCCGTGGTCGGTGGTGGGGCTTAGAAGTCCGCGCTGCCGGGAGCGCGCGGGTAAGGAATCGCATCGCGGATGTTGGACAGGCCGCAGACGTACACCACCAGGCGCTCGAAGCCCAGACCGAAGCCGGCGTGCGGCACCGAGCCGTAGCGACGGAAATCGCGGTACCAGCTGTAATGCTCACGGTCCAGGCCGAACTGGGCCATGCGCGCGTCCAGCACGTCCAGGCGCTCTTCGCGCTGGCTGCCACCGATGATCTCGCCGATGCCCGGCGCCAGCACGTCCATCGCGGCGACGGTCCTGCCGTCGTCGTTCAGGCGCATGTAGAACGCCTTGATGTGCTCGGGGTAGTTGGTCACCACCACCGGGCGGCCGACGTGTTCCTCGGTCAGCCAGCGCTCGTGTTCGGTCTGCAGGTCCAGGCCCCATTCGACCGGGAAGTCGAACTTCCGGCCAGACTTCTGCAGCAGGCTGACCGCATCGGTGTAGTCGATGCGCTCGAACGGCGCGTTGATGAAGTCTTCCAGTTTGGTGATCGCGTTCTTGTCCACGCGCTCGGCGATGAAGGCCAGATCATCGCTGCGCTCGTTCAGCACCGCGCGGAACAGGTACTTGAGGAACTCCTCGGCCAGGCGCGCATCTTCGGCCAGGTCGGCGAAGGCGATCTCCGGCTCGATCATCCAGAACTCCGCCAGATGGCGGGTGGTGTGGCTGTTCTCGGCGCGGAAGGTCGGGCCGAAGGTATACACCTTGCTCAGGGCCAGGCAGTAGGCCTCGACGTTCAGCTGGCCGGACACGGTCAGGAACGTCTCCTTGCCGAAGAAGTCGCGGCTGAAATCGATAGCGCCCTTCTCATCGCGCGGCAGGTTCACCATGTCCAGCGTGGACACGCGGAACATCTGGCCGGCGCCTTCGGCGTCGGAGGTGGTGATGATCGGGGTGCTGATCCAGTTGAAACCGTTCTCGTGGAAGAAGCGGTGCACGGCCTGGGCCAGGCAGTTGCGGATGCGGGTGACCGCGCCGAACAGGTTGGTGCGCGGGCGCAGGTGCGCCACTTCACGCAGGAACTCCGGCGTCATCGGCTTGGGCTGGATCGGGTAGGTGAGCGGGTCTTCGACCCAGCCGACCACCTCGACCGCACTGGCCTGGATCTCGAACGACTGGCCCTTGCCCTGCGATTTCACCAGGATGCCGGTGGCCACCAGCGAGCAGCCGGTGGTGAGGCGCTTGATCTCGTCGAAGTTGACCAGGGTGTCGTTGGCTACGACCTGGATCGGGGCGAAGCAGGAGCCGTCGGTCACATTCACGAAGGCCAGATTCGCTGAACCGCGCACCGTGCGCACCCATCCGCGTACCGTGACTTCGCCGCCTTCCGGGATCTTCCCGGCAAGCGCATGTTCAACGCTGACCACCGTCATGACTTGAATCCTCTGCTGATCGACTCGATCTGTGAACACGGGAGTTTACCGGTTGCAGCGTTCTGCTTGCGAGGCATTTCTGCGGCCCAACCTCCCTATAATGTCCCTGTTCCTCTGGAGTAGTCCCATGGCTGTCAGCCTGACCCCCATTGCCTTCGAGCGCGTGCAGCGCTTCGTCGCCCAGACCCCGGGCGCGCTGGGCCTGCGCTTCGGCGTGACCAAGACCGGCTGCTCCGGCTGGGGCCACGTGACCGACCTGGCCCGTGACGAGCGCGAGGGCGATACGGTCTTCGACCAGGACGGCGTGAAGATCTACGTCGATGCACAGAGCCTGGCCCTGGTCGACGGCACCGTGATCGACTTCGGCAAGCACGGCCTGAGCGAGACCTTCACGTTCAGCAACCCGAACGCGACCGCCGAGTGCGGCTGCGGCGAGAGCTTCACCACCGACGCCGACAAGGCCTGAGGGCCGCTTCCCCGGGGGCCTGCCGGCCGGTCCTCGGGCAGGTCCCGGTGCTGCCGGGTTCAGGTTCGGCCACGGTTGCCCGGCCGCCCCATCTGCGCCATAATGCGCGGCTTCCTGCCTTCCTGGCGGGAACCCTTGCCCCACCGCGGTCTCAACGGCGGGGGGCTGTCCGGCCGCAAGGCCACATCCGAAAGGTAGAAAAAACATGAGTCGTCATTACGAAATCGTGTTCATGGTCCACCCGGACCAGAGCGAGCAGGTCCCGGCCATGATCGAGCGCTACAAGTCGCTGGTCGAGAACGGCAACGGCACCATCCACCGTCTGGAAGACTGGGGCCGTCGCCAGCTGGCATACCCGATCCAGAACCTGGTGAAGGCGCACTACGTGCTGCTGAACATCGAAGCCGACCAGGCCGTGCTGAACGAGCTGACCGAAAGCTTCCGCTTCAACGACGCCGTGCTGCGCAACCTGGTCATCAAGCGTGACGAGGCTGACACCGAGCAGTCGCTGATCATGAAGAGCAAGGACGAGAAGGGTGACAAGCCGGAGCGCGGTGAGCGCCGTCGTCGTGACGACGAAGAAGGCGAGTCCACCACCACCGCTGACAACGAAGCCGGCGAAGACGCCGCTTCCGCCGCCTAAGGAGCCTTCCCATGTCCAAGTTCTTCCGTCGCCGCAAGTTCTGCAAGTTCACGGCTGAAGGTGTCAAGGAGATCGACTACAAGGATCTCAACACCCTGCGCCAGTACCTGACCGAGAACGGCAAGATCGTGCCGAGCCGCGTCACCGGTACCAAGTCGAAGTACCAGCGTCAGCTGGCGACCGCCGTCAAGCGCGCTCGCTTCCTGGCCCTGATTCCGTACACCGACAACCACGACGTCTGATGCCCGGCGGGGTGGCCGCGTGCCGCCCCGTTGTGCCAGCTATTCGGACAGCCTTTGTTGCGGGGCATCGCCTCGCTAACGAATAACTTATCTGGAGTAAAACCATGCAGCTGATCCTCCTGCAGAAGGTCACCAACCTCGGCAACCTGGGTGACCTGGTCACCGTCAAGCCGGGCTACGGCCGCAACTTCCTCGTGCCGCAGGGCAAGGCCGTGCCGGCCACCGAGAGCAACAAGGCAGAGTTCGAAGCCAAGCGCGCCGAGTACGAAGCCAAGGCCCAGTCCATCCACGCCGAGGCTGAAGCCCGCAAGGCGAAGCTGGAAGGCGCGAGCGTCACCATCGCCGCCAATGCTTCGACCGAAGGCAAGCTGTACGGCTCGGTCGGCCCGCGCGACATCGCCGAGGCCTTCACCGCCGCCGGCCTGCCGCTGGAAAAGAGCGAAGTCATCCTGGGCGAAGGCGCGTTCCGCAACATCGGCGAGTACGACGTGCTGATCCACCTGCACGCCGACGTCGAGACCACCGTCAAGGTCGTCGTCGAAGCCGAAGCCTGATCCCACGCCGCAAGGCCTGGCATCACCGCAGAACGGGCGCCCGCGAGGGTGCCCGTTTTGTTTTGTCGGCCCGCCCGGCGGGCGCGCGGGCCCCGATGTTCCACGCCCATTCGTAGAACACGGCCACATCGGTATACTCAGGGCGTCACACCCGTTCCACGGTCGGCGATCCCAGCAGGATCAATGACTTGGAGGGTAAACGCAGGCCGCTTGCCGGCCCCAGTCCGGAACCCCTATGCGTCTTTCCACGATCAAGCTGTCCGGCTTCAAGTCTTTCGTCGATCCGACCACCCTGCATCTGCCGACCAACATGACCGGCGTGGTGGGGCCCAATGGCTGCGGCAAGTCGAACATCATCGACGCCGTGCGCTGGGTCATGGGCGAAAGTTCGGCCAGCCGCCTGCGCGGCGACTCGCTGACCGACGTGATCTTCTCCGGTTCCAACGCCCGCAAGCCCGTCTCGCAGGCCACGGTCGAGCTGATCTTCGACAACTCCGACCACACCATCTCCGGCGAGTACGCCTCGTTCAACGAGATCTCGGTCAAGCGCACGGTCAGCCGCGACGGCACCAGCAACTACTACCTCAACGGCACCAAGTGCCGCCGCCGCGACATCACCGATCTTTTCCTGGGGACCGGCCTGGGCCCGCGCAGCTACTCGATCATCGAACAGGGCATGATCAGCCAGATCATCGAGGCGCGTCCCGAGGATCTGCGCGTCTACCTGGAAGAGGCGGCCGGAATCTCCAAATACAAGGAGCGGCGCAAGGAAACCGAAACCCGCATCCGCCACACCCGCGAGAACCTTGATCGCCTGGGCGACCTGCGTGAGGAGATCAGCAAGCAGCTCGAGCACCTCAAGCGCCAGGCCCGGCAGGCGGAGCAGTACCAGGCGTTGCAGGAAGAGCGCCGGGTCAAGGATGCCGAGTGGAAGGCGCTGGAGTTCCGAGGCCTCGATGGGCGCCTGTCGAAGCTTCGCGAGGGCCTGTCGCAGGAAGAAACCCGGCTTCAGCAGCTGATCGCGGACCAGCGCGACGCCGAGGCCCGCATCGAGACCTCGCGCATGCGCCGCGAGGAAGCGGCCGACGCACTCAATACCGCGCAGGCCGCGGTCTACCAGGTCGGTAGTACCTTGGCCCGACTGGAGCAGCAGATCCAGCATCAGCGCGAGCTGTCGCAGCGCCTGCACAAGGCCCGCGACGAGACGCGGCAGGCATTGGCCGAGCTGGGCCAGCACATCAGTGGCGACGAGGCCAAGCTGATGGTGCTGCGCGAGGCGGTGGACGCCGCGACCCCGCAGCTGGAGGCGCTGCAGGAAGAGAACGAGATCAAGCAGGAAAGCCTGCGCGAGGCCGAAGCCCGCCTGGCCGACTGGCAGCACCGCTGGGAACAGCACACATCACAGAGTTCCGAAGCCTCGCGCGCCGGCGATGTCGAGCGCACCCGCGTGGACTACCTGGACCGGCAGATCCTCGATGCCGACCGGCGTCGCGAGGCGCTGGCCGCCGAGCGTGCCGGGCTGGACGTGGACGCGCTGGAAGAAGCCTTCGAGCAGCTGCACCTGCAGCACGACACGCAGAAGACCGCACTGGACGAGCTGAGCGAACAGGTCGAGCAGCGCAAGCAGGGCGTGGCCACCGTGCAGGAACAGCAGCGCAACGGTCAGAACGAACTGGCCGAGCTGCGCAAGCAGGTCAATGGCCTGCGCGGTCGCCTGGCATCGCTGGAAACCCTGCAGCAGGCCG
Source organism: Stenotrophomonas sp. STEN009 (assembly GCF_056760395.1). Lineage (NCBI taxonomy): Bacteria > Pseudomonadati > Pseudomonadota > Gammaproteobacteria > Lysobacterales > Lysobacteraceae > Stenotrophomonas > Stenotrophomonas sp. STEN009. Next base: position 7,766 of record NZ_JBRRES010000054.1, read on the forward strand.
CACTCGGCCAGGAGCAGGGCGCCGCGGTTGCCTGGTTGAAGGCGCGCGGGCTGGATTCGGCCGCGCGCGTGGGCGAGCGCCTGGATGTCGATGCCGGTTGGGAAAATGCGGTGGAAAGCGCCCTCGGCCAGCTGATCGAAGGCGTGCTGGTGGACGACCCGGCAGGCCTGGTCGATGCGCTGGGCGAACTGGGCGAAGGCCGCATCGCACTGGTGTCTGACGATGCCAGCGATCTGGACGTCGCCGCGACATCGCTGGCCGCGCGCGTGCACGGACCGACGGCGATCCGACGCCTGCTGGCGCATCTGCATGGCGCGCGGGATCTGGACGAGGCCCGTGCCCTGCAGGCCCGGCTGCCCGCCGGTGATTCGATCATCACCCAGAGCGGTGAGCGTCTCGGCCAGGGCTGGGTGCGCGTGTCGCGCTCCGGTGCGGCCAAGCAGGGTGCGCTGCTGCGCGAGCGCGAGATCAATGAGCTGCGCGAGCAGATCGAACAGCTGCAGAACCGTGAGGTCGAGCTGGAAGATCAGCTGTCCGGCTTCCGCGAGCAGCTGCTGGCCGCCGAACAGCAACGCGAAGATGCGCAACGGGCGCTGTACCTCGCGCATCGTGCGGTATCCGAGCTGGCGGGTCAGCTTCAGGGCCAGCAGGGAAAGGTGGAGGCCGCACGCACGCGCATCGATCGCATCGAAGGAGAGCTGAGCCAACTGCTGGAGACCCTCGAGGTCAACCGTGAGCAGGCGCGCGAGGCACGTTCGCGGCTGGAGAGTGCCGTCAGCAGCATGGGCGACCTGGAATCGACCCGGCAGGCCCTGGAAAGCGAACGCCGGCAGCTGGCCGAAGCACGCGACCTCGCCCGCGAAGCCGCACGGGCGGTGCGCGAACGCTCGCATTCGCTGGCACTGACCCTGGAATCGCAGCGCGCACAGGTGGCATCGCTGAGCCAGGCGCTGGAGCGCATGAGCACCCAGCGCGGGCAGCTGGATTCGCGCTTGGGCGAACTGCATTCGCAGCTGGACGAGGGTGATTCGCCGGTCGAATCGCTGCAGGCCGAGCACCAGAATGCGCTGGAAGAGCGCGTGCGTGCCGACCGTGTCCTGGCCGAAGCGCGTACTCTGCTTGATGGCATCGACGCCGAGCTGCGCAATTTCGAACAGACCCGCCACCAGCGTGATGAGCAGGCGCTGGCGCAGCGCGAGCGTATTTCCCAGCGGAAGCTGGACCAGCAGGCCCTGGTGCTCAGTGCTGACACCCTGCAGGCTGCGGTGGAGAAGGCCGGCTTCGTGATGGCCGACCTGCTCAACGCATTGCCCGAGGACGCCCGCCTGGGGGACTGGGAGCAGGCCGTGCACCAGATCGACGGTCGCATGCGCCGGCTGGAGCCGGTCAACCTGGCGGCGATCCACGAGTATGGCGAGGCATCGCAGCGGTCGGAGTATCTCGATTCGCAGCATGTGGACCTGACCACGGCGCTGGAGACCCTGGAAGACGCCATCCGCAAGATCGACCGCGAAACCCGCGGCCGATTCAAGGATACGTTCGACCGGGTCAACGCCGGTGTGCAGGCCCTCTATCCGCGCCTGTTCGGCGGTGGCCATGCCTATCTGGAACTGACCGGTGAAGATCTGCTCGACACCGGCGTGACCATCATGGCGCGTCCGCCGGGCAAGCGCGTATCCAGCATCTCGCTGCTGTCCGGCGGCGAGAAGGCGATGACCGCGGTGGCGCTGGTGTTCGCGATCTTCCAGCTCAATCCGGCGCCGTTCTGCCTGCTGGACGAAGTGGACGCACCGCTGGACGAGGCCAACGTGGGCCGCCTGGCCAACATGGTCAAGGAAATGAGCGAGAAGGTGCAGTTCCTGTTCGTCAGCCACAACAAGGCGACGATGGAAGCTGCGCAGCAGCTGTCGGGCGTGACCATGCGCGAGCCGGGCGTCAGCCGCCTGGTCAGCGTGGACCTGGAAGAGGCCGCGCGATTGGCGGGCGCGGCCTGACGTGCCATCCTAGTTACCTGAATGAACTAGCCGGAGAACCTATCGAATGTCCGACACGGCACTGTTGCGCATCGGCATCCTGGCCGCCGGCCTGCTGTTGATCGCCGCGATCTTCCTGTTTGGCCGTCCGAAGAAGAAGCCCCAGGGCCGCCGCGTGGAAGGCACCGAACCGACCAGCAGCGAGCGCCGCGAACCGGTCCTGGGCGAGGACGGCGTACCGTTGGCCGATACCCGCCTCGATCCGGCACTGGGCGAAGAGGGTCAACAGGCCGAGCTGGGCCTGGCCGACACCGAAGCCGGCGCGGCCAGCGACCTGGGCAAGCGCGCCACCCAGGATTTCGACAAGATCGTCTCGCTGTTCGTGGCCGCACGGGCCGGCGAGCAGCTGCGGGGCGAGGACATCGTCGTGGCGGCCGAGAAAACCGGTCTGGTGTTCGGCCACATGAACGTGTTCCATCGTCTGGTGGAGGGCCATCCGGAACGGGGGCCGATCTTCTCGATGGCCAGCATCATGAAGCCGGGCAGTTTCGACATGGCCAACATCCGTGCCATGGAGACACCGGCCATCGCCTTCTTCCTGACCCTGCCGGCGCCGCTGACCGCGCTCGATGCCTGGGAGAAGATGCTGCCGACCGTGCAGCGCATGGCCGAGCTGCTCGATGGCGTGGTGCTGGACGACAGCCGCAACGCGCTCGGCCGCCAGCGCATCGCCCACATCCGTGACGAGCTGCGTGCCTATGACCGCCAGCACCAGGCGCCGCCCCTGACCAAGACCCCGCGCTGGTAAGCGCGGTCATCCCGGGTATGCCGACCCACGGTCGGCACCCACCACCACAGCAGATCCATCGCCTGCGTGGAGGAAGTCAGGAAGGCACCCCGGCGACCTGGGCGAACGCGGCGCGGAACGCTGCCATCTCCTCCTCGGTGCCAACGGTCACACGGACGCGCTGCGGCCAGATCGGCCAGCTGCGACCGATCACCACACCCTGTGCGGCCATCGCCCTGGCAAAGGCGGCACCGTCGCGCTGGACGTCCACCACGAAACAGTTCGCTTCCGACGGCAGGCAGCTGAAGCCACGCTTGCCCAGCCAGGCGATGGTCGCCTGCCGGATCTTCGCGTTCTGCAGACGGCGCTGCGGAACCAGCTGCGGATCGTGCAGGCTGGCCAGAGCGGCGGCCAGCGCCGGCACCGGCAACGGGTTGTCGCCGAGGCTGCCCAGCTCGCGCAGGCGATCGGGATGGGCCGCTGCCGCGCCCAGGCGCAGTCCGGCCATGCCATACAGCTTGGAGAAGGTCCGCAGCACGATCAGGTCATCGCGCTCCGCCACCTGCGCGATCAGGCTCGGCTGGTCGCTGTACTGCAGGTACGCTTCGTCCACCAGCACCCGGGTTCCGGCGGGCTTGCTGGCCAGCAGCCAGGCGAGCTCGGCGGGCGGGCTGATCGAACCCGTGGGGTTGTTGGGGTTGCACACATACATCAGCCCGGTCGGTCGCGCGTGCGCGGCAGCCACCATCGCGCGCACATCGTGCGCGCCGTCGCTGCGCAGAGGCACTCGGCTGACCTGTGCGCCCCGCGCGGCGGCCACGTCGCCAATCGCCTCGAAGGTCGGATCAGCCACGACCAGGCCCTGCTGCGGGCCGGTCCAGATTGCGGCGGCGCGGTTCAGGGGCTCGCTGGAGCCCGGGTACAGGCGCAGGTGATCGGCACTGACGCCGCTGTGTTCGACGAATGCATCACGGACCTGTGCCGCCAGCTCGAAGCGGTAGCGGCCGCAGCGCGCGATGCTGTCGCGAGCGGCCGATTGCGCAGCGGCGGAAGGCCCATACGGGCATTCATTGAAGTTCAGCAGCACCGGCCCATCGGCGCGCGGCGACGCGGGAGCCGCAGCCGGGGCGGTTTGCGCGTATCCCAGGCCCGGCAGGCCACTGCCGGCGACGGCGAGGCCGGCACCGGCCAGCTGCAGGAAGCGACGACGGGAGGCAGGCAGGGTCATGGGCAGGTTTCCGGAGGGCGGCCGACGCACGCTAGCGCTGCCGGTGGAGGGCGGCAAGCCCGTCTTTCGCGGAGCGGGGCCCGGCACTGCCGGGGCGGGGACGTTACAGGGCATGACGGCCGGGCGCGGTAGAATCCCCAGCCGCCCCAGAATCACCGATCACGATGAGCCCCAGCCCCGCCGAACGCGTCGATGAACTCCGCCGGCAGATCGCCCAGGCCAACCGCGCCTATCACGAGCTGGATGCGCCGGAGATCCCCGACGTCGATTACGACCGGCTGGTGCGCGAGCTGGAAGCACTGGAACGTGCGCACCCCGAACTGGCCCGCGCGGACAGCCCGACCCAGCAGGTCGGCGCGCGTCCCTCCGGGCGTTTCGCTGAAGTCCGCCACGCGGTGCCGATGCTGTCGTTGTCCAATGCCTTCAGCGATGAGGAGGTGACCGACTTCGTGCGCCGCATCGACGAACGCCTGCGACGCGGTGCCGCGCGCTTTTCGGCGGAGCCGAAGATGGACGGGCTGGCGATCAGCCTGCGCTACGAGGATGGACATTTCGTTCTGGGTGCGACCCGCGGCGATGGCACGACCGGCGAAGACGTCACGGCCAACCTGCGCGAGATCGGCGACATCCCCCGGCGTCTGCACGGCAAGGGCTGGCCGGACGTGCTGGAAGTGCGCGGTGAGGTCTACATGGCCCGTGCCGACTTTGAAGCCTACAACGATCGCGCGCGGCTGCATGGCGGCAAGGTACTGGCCAACCCGCGCAATGCGGCGGCCGGGTCGCTGCGCCAGCTCGACCCGAAGATCAGCGCACAGCGCAAGCTCAGCTTCTTCGCCTACGGCACCGGAGAAGTGCAGGGCGGCGAACTGCCCGATACCCACTCGGGCACGCTCGCGCAGCTGGGTGCCTGGGGCTTCCCGGTCAGCGATCTGTGCAGGGTGGTGGAAGGCGCCGATGGATTGCTGGCCTACTACCGCGATATCGGCGCACGCCGCGATGGCCTGCCCTTCGACATCGATGGCGTGGTCTACAAGCTGGACGACCGCGCTGGCCAGCAGGCGATGGGTTTCGTCTCGCGCGCACCGCGCTGGGCCATCGCGCACAAGTTCCCGGCGCAGGAACAGAGCACCACGCTGGAAGCGATCGAGATCCAGATCGGCCGCACCGGCGCTGCCACTCCGGTCGCGCGCCTGGCTCCGGTCGCCGTGGCCGGCGTGATCGTCTCCAACGCAACCCTGCACAATGCGGACCAGATCGAGCGCCTGGACGTGCGGGTGGGTGACAGCGTGATCGTGCGCCGTGCCGGCGACGTGATTCCCGAAGTGGTCAGCGTCATCCTCGACCGCCGGCCGCCGGGCACCACGCCGTGGCAGATGCCCGCGCGCTGCCCGGTCTGTGGCTCGGAGATCGTGCGCGAAGAGGGCGCGGCCGCGTGGCGCTGCTCCGGTGAGTTGTCGTGCCCGGCGCAGCGCAAGGAGGCCATCGCCCATTTCGCTTCACGTCGCGCGATGGATATCGATGGCCTGGGTGACAAGTACATCGAAACCCTGGTGGATGCCGGCATCGTCAAGGGCGTGGCGGACCTGTACCGGCTCACCCGCGACCAGCTGCTGCACCTGAAGCTGGTGCTCGACGCGGAAGATCCGTCCGCGCTGGCCGCCAGCCTGGCGCCGCACCTGCCGGCCGAAGGCAGCGGCACCGTGCTCAATGCCGTGCTCAAGCTCGATGGCAACGATGTGGCCTGGCGCGCGAAGGCACTGGCGCAGCCGGCCAGCTTCGAGTGGAACACGAAGAAGATCGCGACCCGCTGGGCCGACAACCTGATCGCCGCGATCGACACCAGTCGTGCCACCACGCTGGAACGGCTGTTGTTCGCGCTGGGCATCGAACATGTCGGCGAAAGCACGGCCAAGGCGTTGGCGCAGTGGTTCGGTGATCTGGCCTTGATCCGACGGCTGCCCTGGCCACTGTTCAAGCGCGTGCCGGACATCGGTGGCGAAGTGGCACGTTCGCTCGGTCACTTCTTCGAGCAGCAGGGCAACCAGCAGGCCATCGACGATCTGCTGCAGGTCGGCCAGGTGCGCATCAGCGACGTGCATCCGCCCAGTGCGAAGCTGCGTGAGGGGCTGGACCTGGCTCAGCTGCTGGTGGAATCGGAGATCCCCGGCATCACCCGGCTGCGCGCGGAAAAGCTGGTGGCGGTGCTGCCCAGCGCGCAGGCCGTGCTCGATGCCGAGCATGGCCAGTTCGTCAACGCCGGATTGCCCGAGGACACCGCGCGCGGCCTTGCCCAGTGGCTGGAAGCGGACAGCCATGGCGTGATGCTGCTGGCTGCCGAGGAGGCGATGCGGCAGATCCTGGCCAAGGCGCCCGCGTTGACCGAAATCGTCGCCGGTCCGCTCGACGGGCAGACCGTGGTCCTGACCGGCACCCTGGCCCAGCTCACCCGCGATGTGGCCAAGGAGCGACTGGAGGCGCTGGGAGCCAAGGTGTCCGGCAGCGTGTCGAAGAAGACCCACTTCGTGGTGGCGGGTACCGAAGCCGGCTCCAAGCTGGACAAGGCGCTGGCCCTGGGAGTGCCGGTGTGGGACGAAGCGCGTCTGCTGGGCTTCCTCGCCGACCACGAATGATGACCCCGCCGGGCGTGACATGCGCCCGGCCCGAAACAGCAAAGGATTCCCGATGCAGACTGCCCCGCTGGACTTCCGCCTGGCCACCCGCGCCGACGAGGAACTGCTGATCTCGCTGATGCGCGCGTTCTACGCCGAGGACAGGATCGAGTTCGACGACGTGCGCGTGCGTCGCGGTGTCGATGCACTGCTGGCCGATCCGCGCAACGGCGAAGTACTGCTGTGGCTGGACGAAGCCGGTCAGGTGGTCGGCTATGCGGTGATCGCGATGGGCTTCAGCCTGGAGCAGGGCGGACATTTCATGCTGCTTGACGAGCTCTATCTGGGGCCGCGGGCGCGCGGCCGTGGCCGGGGCAAGCAGGCGCTGGCCATCTGCGAACAGCGTGCACGCGGACGCGGGGTCAGCCGCCTGCGCCTGGAGGTGAACCACCACAACGAACTGGCGCGTCGGCTGTACCTGGCCAGTGGCTACATCGATGACACCCGCGACCTGCTGACCCTGCCGCTGGATCACCCGCGCCCGGAGGGCATCCTGTGAGCGACGCCCTGCGGCGCAAACTGCAGCAGCGTGCCGCGCTGAACGCGCTGGTGCGCCGCTTCTTCGCAGAGCGTGACGTGCTGGAGGTGGAGACACCGATCCTGTCGGTGGCCGGTAATACCGAGCCCAACATCGACAGCTTCCATACCGACTTCAGCGGCCATGTCGACGCCGGCGGCCGCCGTCGCTGGCTGCGTACGTCGCCGGAGTACCCGCTCAAGCGGCTGCTCGCTGCCGGTGTCGGCGACTGCTACGAACTGGGGCGGGTGTTCCGCAACGGCGAGGCCGGCGGGCGCCATAACCCGGAGTTCACCCTGCTGGAGTGGTACCGGGTTGGCTGGGACCATCACCGGCTGGTGCAGGAAACCGCGGAGCTGGTCCGCCTGGCTCTGGGCCTGGTTGGACGCAGCGCCAGCCTGCGTGTGCTGAGCTACCGCGAGCTGTTCCAGCAGCAGGTGGGCGTGGATCCGTTCCAGACCGATGAGGCCGGGCTGCGCGCTGCGCTGGGTGACGTGCATATCGACCCGGTCGGGCTGACCCGCGACGACTGGCTGGATCTGCTGATGACCCATCGCATCCAACCGCATTTCGATGACGCGGTCATGACCGTTGTCCACGACTGGCCGGCGAGCCAGGCAGCACTGGCCCGCATCCGCCCTGGTACGCCGCCGCTGGCCGAGCGGTTCGAGCTGTACCTGGGGGCCGTGGAGCTGGCCAACGGCTATCACGAACTGAACGATGCCGACGAACAACGGGCGCGTTTCCAGCACGACCTGCAGCGCCGCCATGCGCGAGGGCAGGTGCAGCCGGCGCTGGACGAGGCACTGCTGGCGGCGCTGCCCGCGATGCCTGCGTGTGCGGGAGTTGCGGTCGGCATCGATCGCCTGTTGATGGCGATGAACCGCACGCCCCGCATCGCCGACGTGCTGGCCTTCGATTTCGCCGACGCCTGAGCGCACGCGGCTTTCTGAACCAGACAGACTGAACGGATTGCCGCGTCCGCGCGCTTGATTCAGCAAGCACGATGATGCTCTCATCACTCCCGATGCCAGACACTGGCATGGCAGTTCGTCCAGTCCTATGGGGAAGGCTTTGGTCAAGTGGTTTGCGGTTGTGGCGGCACCGGTCTACTCCATTGCGATGTGGGGAGTGCTGACGCCGTTGCCGGCATCGGCGCAGCAGGCCGGCTATGACGGCGAAGTCGTCACCTGCGAGTCACGCGACATGGCCTGGGTGCACTGCGATATCGATGTCAGCAACGGCGTCGATCTGGTTCGCCAGTTGTCCAGCAACAGCTGTATCCGTGGCAGCGAATGGGGCACCGACCGCAGCGGCGTGTGGGTCACGCTCGGCTGCCGTGCCGAGTTCCGGGCGCGCCCGGCGCAGGGAGTGGCTGCGGCCGAGCCAGGCAGCAAGCGCAAGGTGCGCCGCGTGGTCCGCTGTGAATCCAATGGCCGTCCGCAGAGTTGTCCGGTGCGTCTGGACGGCGCACCGGTGCGCCTGCTGCGGCAGCTGTCGGTGCTGCCATGCCGGGAAGGGCAGGGCTGGGGTTACAAGCGCAACGAGGTGTGGACCAGCCGTGGCTGCCAGGGCGATTTCGAGGTGGCCGATGAGGATGGCCGTTTCGTCGACGTGCCGCGCCGGCTGACCTGCGAATCCAAATCGAAGAAGCGCCGATTCTGCGGCGCCAGCATCTCCGTCGGTGCCGCGGTGCGACAGCAGCTGTCCAGCACAGAGTGCGTGGAGGGCAGCACCTGGGGCTGGAGCCGCAACGGCATCTGGGTGGACGGCGGTTGCCGCGCCGAATTCTCGGTGAATTGAATCCGGCCGGGTGCCTGCGCGAGGGGGCGTGGCCCTACAATGGGCCCATGAACACTGCCACCGACCTCGATTACGCCCGCTACGACCACATCCGCCCGATCCTGTGGACCGGCGATGCCCTGCAACTGCTGGACCAGCGCAAGCTGCCGTTCGTGGTCGAGCATGTGGTATGCCGGGACAGCGATGAAGTCGCCGCCGCCATCCACGCCCTGACCGTACGTGGCGCCCCGGCCATCGGCATCGCGGCTGCCTGGGGCGTGGTGCTGGCGGCGCGTGAGGTGCAGGCTGCCGATGGCCCGCTCGCCCTGCAGCAGCTTGAGCCGGCGCTGCAGCGGCTGAACGCCTCACGCCCGACCGCCGTCAACCTGGCCTGGGCACTGGCGCGGATGCGTCGTTGCCTGGGCAGCGCCGGTGCGGACTGGAAGACGCTGCTTGAAGCGGAAGCGCGGGCCATCGCCGAGGAAGACCTGGCCGCCAACCGCCACATGGGGGCGCTCGGCGCCGGCCTGATCGATGCCGGCAGCGGCGTGCTGACCCACTGCAATACCGGCTCGCTGGCCACCGCCGGCTTCGGCACCGCGCTGGGCGTGATCCGCGCCGGCATGGCCCAGCACCGGATCGCCCGCGTGTTCGCCGGAGAGACCCGGCCGTGGCTGCAGGGCGCGCGCCTGACCGTCTGGGAACTGCAGCAGGATGGCATCGACGCCACCCTGATCGCCGATTCGGCCGCCTCGCACCTGATGAAGACCGGGGCCGTGCAGTGGGTGATCGTCGGCGCCGACCGCATCTGCGCCAATGGCGATACCGCCAACAAGATCGGCACCTACCAGCTGGCCATCGCCGCGCGCCACCATGGCGTGAAATTCATGGTCGTGGCGCCGTCCTCGACGGTCGACATGGAGACCGTCGACGGCAGCCAGATCGAGATCGAACAGCGCGATCCGGGCGAGCTCTACGGCGTGGGCGGGACGCGCACGGTGGCCGAAGGCATCGCCGCCTGGAACCCGGTGTTCGACGTCACCCCGGGCGAGCTGATCGACGCCATCGTGACCGAGCGCGGCGTGATCCTGAACCCGACCGTGGAGAACATGCGCGCCGCCTTCGGCGGTTGAGACGCACAGGCGGTCTGCGCCGCGGGAGCCGGGCGCATCTTCCGGGTTCGCCGCGGCCAGCCCCGGGCGTGGCCCGATGGGCCCCGTCCTGCCCCTAAGTTCCTGATTTGTGCCGGTAAAACCCCTGTAAACACAGGCGGGGAATGGTCCGATGTGGTAGTATCCACAGGTTGAATCGAGGTTCCGGCATGGTCACCCCCGCAGGTGTCCGCGCCGGACTGGACCGCTACCAGACAACGGAACCCGAATGGCAGAAACCGCCAAGGAAATCATCCAGGTCAACCTGGAAGACGAGATGCGCAAGAGCTACCTCGATTACGCCATGAGCGTGATCGTGGGCCGCGCGCTCCCGGATGCGCGCGATGGCCTCAAGCCGGTGCATCGCCGCGTGCTGTACGCGATGAACGAGCTCAACGCGCACAGCAACAAGCCCTACTTCAAGTCGGCGCGTATCGTCGGTGACGTCATCGGTAAGTACCATCCGCATGGCGATCAGTCGGTGTACGACACGCTGGTGCGCCTGGCCCAGCCGTTCTCGCTGCGTTACATGCTGGTCGATGGTCAGGGTAACTTCGGTTCGATCGACGGTGACTCCGCTGCGGCGATGCGATACACCGAAGCGCGCATGTCGCGCCTCGCGCATGAGCTGATGGCCGACATCGACAAGGAAACCGTCGATTTCCAGCCCAACTACGACGAGAAGGAACTGGAGCCGACGGTCATGCCGACCCGGTTCCCGAACCTGCTGGTCAACGGTTCGGCCGGTATTGCGGTGGGCATGGCGACCAACATCCCGCCGCACAACCTGAGCGAATCGATCAATGCCTGCATCGCGCTGATCGACAACCCGGAAATCGACGTCGACGGCCTGATGGAGTACATCCCGGGCCCGGATTTCCCGACTGCGGGCATCATCAACGGCACCGCCGGCATCGTCGCCGGCTACCGTACCGGCCGTGGCCGCGTGCGCATCCGCGCCAAGGCGGATATCGAAGTGGCCGACAACGGCCGCGAATCGATCATCGTCACTGAAATTCCTTACCAGGTGAACAAGGCGCGTCTGATCGAGAAGATCGCCGAGCTGGTCAAGGAAAAGAAGATCGAAGGCATCAGCGAGCTGCGCGATGAGTCCGACAAGGACGGCATGCGCATCTACATCGAGATCAAGCGCGGTGAATCTGCCGAGGTTGTGCTGAACAACCTGTACCAGCAGACGCAGATGGAATCGGTGTTCGGCATCAACATGGTGGCGCTGGTCGACGGCCGCCCGCAGTTGATGAACCTCAAGCAGATGCTGGAGGCATTCGTCCGCCACCGTCGCGAGGTGGTCACCCGCCGCACCGTGTTCGAGCTGCGCAAGGCGCGTGCCCGTGCCCACGTGCTGGAAGGCCTGACCGTCGCGCTGGCCAACATCGACGAGATGATCGAGCTGATCAAGACCTCGCCCAATCCCAACGAGGCGCGCGAACGCATGCTCGCCCGCCTGTGGGAGCCGGGCCTGGTCGGGGCCATGCTGGGTGCTGCCGGTGCCGAGGCCTCGCGCCCGGAGGACCTGCCCAAGGGCGTGGGCCTGATCGAGGGCGGCTACCAGCTGACCGAGATCCAGGCCACCCAGATCCTGGAAATGCGCCTGCACCGCCTGACCGGGCTGGAGCAGGATCGCCTGACCGACGAGTACAAGCAGCTGCTGGAAGTGATCGCCGGTCTGATCCACATCCTGGAAGATCCCGATCGCCTGCTGCAGGTGATCCGCGAGGAGCTGGTCAGCGTCAAGGCCGAGTTCGGCGACGAGCGTCGCACCGAGATCCGCCACAGCGAAGAAGACCTGGACATCCTCGACCTGATCGCCCCGGAAGACGTGGTGGTCACCCTGTCGCACGCCGGCTACGTCAAGCGCCAGCCGGTCAGCGCCTACCGTGCCCAGCGTCGCGGCGGCCGTGGCCGCAGCGCGGCAGCGACCAAGGAAGAGGATTTCATTGAACAGCTGTGGCTGGTCAACACGCACGACACCCTGTTGACCTTCACCAGTTCAGGCAAGGTGTTCTGGCTGCCGGTGTACCAGCTGCCCGAAGCGGGCTCCAACGCACGCGGCCGGCCGATCATCAACTGGATTCCGCTGGAACCGGGTGAGCGCGTACAGGCCGTGTTGCCGGTGCGCGAATACGCCGATGGCCAGTTCGTGTTCTTCGCCACGAAGAACGGCACGGTCAAGAAGACCCCGCTGGGCGAATTCGCCTTCCGTCTGGCCCGCGGCAAGATCGCGATCAACCTCGACGAGGGCGATGCGCTGGTTGGCGTCGGCCTGACCGATGGCGAGCGTGACATCCTGCTGTTCGCCTCCAACGGCAAGACCGTGCGTTTCGGCGAGGACAAGGTCCGCTCGATGGGCCGTACCGCCACCGGCGTGCGCGGCATCAGGATGCCGCCCGGCGAGGAAGTAGTCAGCCTGATCGTGGCCGAGAGTGCCGGTGGTGCCGAGGACGAGAACGAGGACGACAACGGTATCGAGGAAGCGGTCGCCAATGGCGATGCGGTGATCGACGGTGCCGACGACGCCAACCTGCAGTACATCCTCACCGCCACCGAGAATGGTTACGGCAAGCGCACCCCGCTGCCGGACTATCCGCGCAAGGGGCGTGGTACCCAGGGCGTGATCGGCATCCAGACCACCGAGCGCAACGGCAAGCTGGTCGCCGCGGTGCTGATGGGCTCCAGCGATGAAGTGCTGCTGATCTCCGATGGCGGCACGCTGGTGCGCACGCGCGGTTCGGAAATCAGCCGCGTGGGCCGCAACACTCAGGGCGTCACCCTGATCCGCCTGTCCAAGGACGAGAAGCTGCAGGCGGTGGAGCGCATGGATGCCTCGATCGACGAGGACGAGGACGAGGTGGCCGCGGTCGCCCCGGCCGCGGCCGAAGGCGCCCCGGCTGCCACCGGCAGCGAGGATGCCGCGCAGGAGTGATCCGGTCGCGCTGACGAGGTACCCGACGACGGCGGCCCCCGGGCGGGGGGGGGGGATTGGGGGGGGCTGGAGTAGCGCCCGCGGGGCGGCGGGGGGGGGGGTAAGGGG
>NZ_JBRRES010000055.1:0-20454 GCF_056760395.1 Stenotrophomonas sp. STEN009
CCGCCTTCGTCCCTCCCCCCGGGGGGGGGGGGGGGGGGGGCGGGGGCACGCTTTTCCCCCCCCCCCTCGGGGGGGGGGTTCTCCCCCCCCCGCCCTTTGGCCGGGGCCTCTACGTCAGGGTGTTGGCTGACAGGCATTGCGGTGTTGCACTGATGGAGAGGCTGTCATGCGTGCCATAGCCTCTTCGCATGGCCAGTCCCGCACTTCGTTATGGTCGTTGGTCGCATACCGGCAATGTCCATGCTTGGTTGATGGAGTTGCGTACCGGCACGCTGGCCGGCTGCATGCAGATCCTGAAGTCCAGGAGTGGAAGATCCATCGCCACGCGCGTTGATGCGAACGTGCCGATCTGGCAGCCGGGGTACTACGACCATGCGTTGCGCAGTGATGAATGCCTGCACACGCAGGCGAGATACATTGCGGCCAATCCCGTGCGTGCAGGGTTGGCTACCCGTATCGCGGAGTACCCCTATGCCTGGAGTCGATGGCCGCTTGAGGCATGATTGGCATTGAGGCGAAGAGCAGCCGAGCATGGGCTCGGCTCTACGAGGGCCTCACGAGACCCCGTGCACGGCACCGCAGTACGCCGCGATCAGTCTTCTTCCGGCGGCAGCACGATCGCGTCGTCGTCGATGGCCAGCTTGCCGGCCATCAGCACCGCCTGGGTGCGGTTGGTCACGCCCAGCTTGCGCAGGATCGCGGTCACATGTGCCTTGATCGTCGCTTCGGAGACGTTGAGGTCGTAGGCGATCTGCTTGTTCAGACGGCCGGCGCCCAGCATCTGCAGCACGCGGAACTGCTGCGGCGTCAGCTCGCGCAGGCGCTGGCCGACCTCGCGTTCCTCGCGCTCGGTGGGTGGCACGTTGTGTGCTTCCGGCGGGGCCCACGTCTCGCCGTCGAGGATGGTGCCCAGCGCATGACCGATGGTGTCCGAGTCGGCGGACTTGGGGATGAAGCCCAGCGCACCGTGATCGAGCGCACGGCGCATCACCGTGGCCTCCTCCCGCGCGGAGACGACCACCACCGGCAGGTGAGGATGCAGCGAGCGCATGTGCACCAGTGCGTTGAAACCCTGTGCACCCGGCATGTTGAGGTCCATCAGGACCAGGTCGGCATCGTTGTGCTGGTCGGCCAGCGCATACAGCGCTTCCACGCTGTCAGCCTCGAACAGCTGCACGCCGGGGATGACCCGCTGTACGGCCCCACGCAGGGCTTCGCGGAACAGCGGGTGGTCATCTGCAATCAGGAGGGTGGTCATGGTCGGGGGGAACCGTGGGGAAACTGTTCGGGGGCCAGGCCCCTGGGGTCAGAGCCCTTTCCCTGCGGAAAGGGGTCCGACCCCGGGTCGTACGTCAGCGTACCTTGCGTTCGTCCACCAGTGACGCCACCACCGACGGATCGGCCAGGGTCGAGGTGTCGCCGAGCTGGTCCGGCGCGTTTTCAGCAATCTTGCGCAGGATGCGGCGCATGATCTTGCCCGAGCGGGTCTTGGGCAGGCCCGGTGCCCACTGCAGGTGGTCCGGGGTGGCGATCGGCCCGATTTCCTTGCGCACCCATGCGATCAGCTCCTTGTGCAGCTCTTCGCTCGGCACTTCCTCGGCCACCAGGGTGACGTAGGCATAGATGCCCTGGCCCTTCACGTCGTGCGGGAAGCCGACGACGGCGGCTTCTGCCACCTTCGGGTGCGAGACCAGCGCGCTTTCGACCTCGGCGGTGCCGATGCGGTGGCCGGACACGTTGATCACATCGTCCACGCGGCCGGTGATCCAGTAGTAGCCGTCTTCGTCGCGGCGGCAACCGTCGCCGGTGAAGTAGCTGCCCGGATACGTGCGGAAATAGGTGTCGATGAAGCGCTGGTGGTCGCCGTACACCGTGCGCATCTGGCCCGGCCAGGAATCACGGATGATCAGATTGCCTTCGGTCGGGCCGTCCTGGATCTCGCCATCGGCATTCACCAGCGCCGGCTGTACGCCGAAGAAGGGCAGGGTGGCCGACCCCGGCTTGAGGTCCATCGCACCGGCCAGCGGCGAAATCAGGATGCCGCCGGTCTCGGTCTGCCACCAGGTATCGACGATCGGGCAGCGGCTGTCGCCGACCACCTCGTAGTACCAGCGCCAGGCCTCGGGATTGATCGGCTCGCCGACGCTGCCGAGCAGGCGCAGCGAGGCGCGCGAGGTCTTCTTCACCGGCTCCTCGCCTTCGCGCATCAGTGCACGGATGGCGGTCGGCGCGGTATAGAAGATCGACACCTTGTGCTTGTCGATGACGTTCCAGAAACGCGAGGTGTCCGGGTAGTTCGGCACGCCCTCGAACATCAGCGAGGTTGCGCCGTTGGCCAGCGGGCCGTACACGATGTAGCTGTGGCCGGTGACCCAGCCGACGTCGGCGGTGCACCAGTAGATGTCGTCCTCGCGCAGGTCGAACACCGCTTCGTGGGTGTATGCCGCGTACAGCAGATAACCGCCGGTGGTGTGAAGCACGCCCTTCGGCTTGCCGGTGGAACCGGACGTGTAGAGGATGAACAGCGGATCCTCGGCGTTCATGCGCTCCGGCTCGCAGGTGGAGGGCTGGCTGTCCACGACGTCATGGAACCAGCGGTCGCGCGGGGCCTGCATGTCCACCGCGCCGCCGGTGTGGCGCACCACCAGCACGGTCTCCACGGTGTTGGTGCCCGGCAGTTTCAGCGCTGCATCGACGTTGGCCTTCAGCGGAACCTTGCGGCCACCGCGCAGGCCCTCGTCGGCGGTGATGATGAGCTTGCTCTGGCAGTCGCTGACACGATCGGCGATCGAGTTCGGCGCGAAGCCACCGAACACTACCGAGTGGATCGCACCGATGCGCGCGCAGGCCAGCATGGCCACGGCAGCATCGACGATCATCGGCAGGTAGATGGTGACCCGGTCACCCTTGCCGACGCCCAGGTTGCGCAGCGCATTGCCGAGCCGGCAGGTGCGCTCGTACAGCTCGCGATAGGTCACGTGCTGGGCCGGTGCGTCCGGGCTGTCCGGCTCGAACAGCAGGGCGGTCTTGTCGCCACGGCTGTCCAGCTGGCGGTCAAGGCAGTTGACGCTGGCGTTGAGCTCGCCGTCCTCGAACCACTTGATGTGGAAGTCGGCCAAGTCGTAGCTGACGTTCTTGATCTTCGTCGGCGTGCGCATCCATTGCAGGCGCTCGGCGGCCTTGCCCCAGAAACCCTCCGGGTCGGTCACAGAAGCCTGGTACTGCTGTTGGTAGGACGTCTTGTCGATGCGTGCCTTGGCGGCGAACTGCGGATCGACGGGGTAGATATCAGCCATGGCACCCTCACTTGCACGTTGACTTTGTATGTGCGGTCGCAGCATCGCAACGACCGATCCCCCTCAGTTTGCCCCATCCACCCCCGGCCGCGTCACCACTGTGCTTAGACCATGGTCGAAAGTGAGCGCCCTGCGGGCCCGGCTTCGACCAATGGCGAATAGCCGGTGTGCGCATGTGCCCCGCAGTCTCGGCTCGACCGTGCCCCACGCGCGGCATCACCTTGCCACTTGGGAGAGAGGGCAACATGAGCCACCGTACGTTGAAAGCCGTGCGCACACCTTTGGCGGCCTGCCTGCTGGTCGCCCTGGTCGCACCGGGCATGGCGTTCGCAGAGACCGCCAAAGAGAAAGCACTCGAATCACGCGTCGCCGAACTGGAGCGCCAGGTCCAGCTGCTGCTGTCTTCGCAGCAACAGCAGCAGACCCAGATCGCCCAGACCCAGCAGGCGGTGACCGAAGTCCGCACCGTGCAGTCCGAGCAGAAGCCGGCGGTGCCGGCCGGCAAGCAGCCGATCCAGGTCACCACCATCACTCCGGGTGCCGCACCGGGTACCACGGTCAAGATCGGTGGCTTCATCAAGGCTGACTTCCTGGCGACCCAGACCAGTGACGGCCAGCTGGCCGACGATGCCACCGGCCGTTCGCTGTATCTGCCGGGCCAGACCCCGGTGGAAGGCGCCGGCGGAAACGGCAGGCGTTCGGGCACCGACTACAACGCCCACGCAAAGTTCTCGCGCTTCAACCTGGGCATCGACAACGTGAGCGAGTCCGGCAACAAGGCCGGCGCGTTCTTCGAGATGGACTTCTTCGGCAACTCGCTCGGCAACCAGACCGCCACCAACACCTACGGTGTCACCCTGCGCCATGCCTACATGTACTGGAACAACTGGCTCGCCGGCCAGACCTGGTCCAACTTCATGGACGCGGCCGCATTGCCGGAAGCGGTCGACTTCGTCGGCCCGACCGACGGTGTGATCTTCGTACGCCAGGCACAGGTGCGTTACACCAGCGGCGGCTTCAGCGTTGCCCTGGAAAACCCGGAAACCACCACGCTTACCGGTACCCGCAATCCGGTCACGGGTGCCTGGACCAACGCCAGCGCCAACTCCGATCGCGGCAGTCTGCCTGATCTGACGATGCGTTACGGCTGGAAGGGCGACTGGGGCACCTTCGGCGTCGGCGGCATCGTCCGCCAGCTGAAGGTCGACAACCAGACCACCGGCGCCAAGGCCGACAAGGTTGCCGGCGGCCTGACCCTGGGCGGCAAGTGGGTGATGGGCGACAGCGATTCGCTGCATTACCAGTTCACCGGAGGCGAGGGCATCGCGCGTTACATCGGCCTGGGCATCACCGCCGACTCGGCCTATGACATCGCCCGCGACGAGCTCAATCCGACCGGCGTTCTGGCCGGCTACGTGGGCTGGCGCCATGCGTTCTCGCCGAAGCTGCGCACCAACCTGATCTATGCGCGCAGCGACTACGACAACGACAGCGTGCTGGGCCCGCTGGTCACCAAGAGCGTGCAGAGCATCCGCGGCAACATCTTCTACTCACCGCTGCCCAAGGTCGATGTCGGCGCCGAGCTGATGTATGGCCGCCGCGAGATCGAGAACGGCAACAAGGGTGACATCACCCGGCTGCAGTTCACCACGAAGTACAGCTTCTGACGGCGCGCCGACCCAGGTCGGCCGCTACCGATACTGAGTGCCGACCCACCGTCGGCACCTACCAACAACGATTGCTTCGGAGGGGAAGCGTCTCATGTCCAGCACACCCAGCACCGCGCACAATCCCGCGGGCACCCTAACCAAGGGCCACAAGAAAGTCATCTTCGCTTCGAGCCTGGGTACGGTCTTCGAGTGGTATGACTTCTTCCTGTACGGCTCGCTCGCCGCCATCATCGCCAAGCAGTTCTTCAGCGGTGTCAATGAAACCACGGGCATGATCTTCGCCCTGCTGGCGTTCGCCGCCGGCTTCTTCGTGCGACCGTTCGGCGCGGCCTTCTTCGGCAGCCTCGGCGACCGCATCGGCCGCAAGTACACCTTCCTGGTCACCATCCTGATCATGGGCATCTCGACCTTCCTGGTCGGTGTGCTGCCCAACTACGCGTCGATCGGCTTTGCCGCGCCGGTGATCCTGATCATCCTGCGTCTGGCCCAGGGCCTGGCGATGGGTGGCGAATACGGCGGCGCGGCGACCTACGTGGCCGAGCATGCCCCGGACGACAAGCGTGGCCTGTACACCAGCTTCATCCAGTGCACCGCCACGCTGGGCCTGTTCATGTCGCTGCTGATCATCCTGGCCTGCCGCTACTTCCTGGGCAATGAAGCATTCGAAGCCTGGGGCTGGCGCATTCCGTTCCTGGTGTCCATCGTGCTGCTGGGCATCTCGGTGTGGATCCGCCTGCAGCTGAGTGAGTCGCCGCTGTTCCAGCAGATGAAGTCGGAAGGCAAGGGCTCCAAGACGCCGTTCCGTGACAGCCTGAAGGGCGGCAACCTGAAGCTGATGCTGCTGGTCCTGCTGGGCGCAGCGGCCGGCCAGGCCGTGGTCTGGTACGGCGGCCAGTTCTATGCGCTGTTCTTCCTCAGCAGCATGCTGAAGGTCGACGCCACCACCTCCTACCTGCTGATCGCAGCCGCACTGGCGCTGGGTGTGCCGTTCTTCATCTTCTTCGGCTGGCTGTCCGACCGTATCGGCCGCAAGAAGATCATCCTCGCCGGCTGCCTGCTGGCCGCCGTGACCTACATCCCGATCTTCAAGGGCCTGACCCACTTCGCCAACCCCGCCATCGAAGAGGCCCGCAGCACCTCGCCGGCCCTGGTCGTGGCCGATCCGTCCACCTGCTCGTTCCAGTTCGATCCGGTCGGCCTGCGCAAGTTCACCAGCTCCTGTGACGTGGCCACCGCCGCGTTGACCAAGGCGGGCGTGCCGTACGACGTGCAGCCGGCAGCGGCGGGTTCGCTGGCGATCGTCAACGTCGGCAGCGCCAGCGTCACCTCGTATGAAGCGGCGGGACTGAGCAAGGACGAAGGCAAGGCCAAGGCCGACGCATTCGGTGCCGAACTGAAGACCGCCCTGACCACCGCCGGCTATCCGGCCAAGGCGGACAGCGCGCGCATCAACATTGCGGGCACGATCTTCATGCTGTGGCTGCTGGTGCTGTACGTGACCATGGTCTACGGCCCGATCGCCGCCTACCTGGTCGAGCTGTTCCCGACCCGCATCCGCTACACCTCGATGTCGCTGCCGTATCACATCGGCAACGGCTGGTTCGGTGGCTTCCTGCCGGCGATCTCCTTCGCGCTGGTGGCCGGTACCGGCAACCTGTACTACGGCCTGTGGTATCCGATCGCGATCGCGCTGATGTCGGTGGTGATCGGTGGCCTGTTCCTGCGTGAAACCAAGGACGTGGATATCACCAAATAACCGGTGGGTTCCATGCAGTGAAGGGAAGGCCGCGGTGCAGACCGCGGCCTTTCTGCTTGTGGGATGGCGACCGGGGTCGGGTCCCTTTCGCATGCGAAAGGGCTCTGACCCCGCCGCAGTATGCAGTACAAGCTGCAGCCATATGCAGTCGATCAACGGTCAGCTCTACCCGCCGTACAGTGCCCTTCTCTGCGAGGGAGTGACGTCAAAGATCCCTGTATCAATCAGCTTCCCGTAGTGGTTCCTGTTGCCCGGGCCCGGTGGGTCGCAGCGAAGCAGATTGTCGAGGGAACCATCGGGTGCATCCGAGGAACTCAGGCGGCCTGAGGCATAGTCCTCCGCGGTGGGACGCACCTCAGAAGGGTGCAGGTCAGGAAGGGCGGGAGATGCCCAGGCGCCAGCGTCATTGAATTGCCCTCCACAGAATTGCCCGGTCTGACGCGCGAGCAGGCGACCGCTTCGTGTGTCGATGAAACCGCAGTACCGCCTTTCATGCAGAGAACCGCGCCCATCCGGCATGCCAACCTCACCGGATTCCACGTCAGCGACAAGCACATACCGGCCGTCAGGGGACGTCGCCGGATCGGGTCGTACTCGAACAGAGAGTACGAGCGCTTGCCCAAAGCTATGCGGCGCACCAGCTTGCCCTGCTTCATCACCGACAGGTTCCGGTAGCGACCATTCTCCTCGCCGTCGTATCGCAGTGTGATGTTGCTGCCAGAGTGCACCCATTTCCCGCCGTCAGCCTTCGCATCCTCTGTTGAAGCCGCTGTTGCGAGCACAGTGAGGATGAAGCTCAACAAATTCATTCTCCAGGAGACCATCATCTTGGCGGGAGCATGTGATGGGCATCAGGGGCTGGTGGTAGTGGCTTCCGGGCATTCACCTTCCTCCGCCAGCTGTCGCCTCGAAAACTCCTTGATGCAAAACAAGCGCTGTTCACTCTCATCGCCTGCCTGCCCGATCTTCCTGCACAGCTGGTCGGCCCCCAGGCAACGCGCAGCGCGAGCGACAACGAGGTTGCACACAGGAACAAACGGGAAGTACACGTCATGGCGTGGAATGTTCAGCTTCGCGTCCCAGGCCTTGAACGGGAAGAGCACATGTAACAGCCCATCTGCCGCCTCATCCTCGCTTGGTCGCCTGAGGGCGACATCCGGTGCATCCCTGAGCAACGCCGTATAGGCGTCCAGGAAGCGACGGCCCCGACTATCGTGCTCTGCTGGTGTCTTCGCCTGCCGCAAGGCTGCGTAGTACGGGAAGAGGCTGTCTACATCGGGTCCACTGCAGGTCACGCCGGACGAACGTGAGCTGTCATTGACGGGGGGCTGTACATGGCAGGTCGTACGTTCGAGTCTCTCTGCAAGTATCTCGAGCACCCTGCCAACACTGGCGCCAGGTGTGGCATCGCCCTCAAGCTCGCCGACGACGGCGGCCAGGGTGTCGCCCACCAATGGGATGTGTTCGCGCTCGGCGTTCAGGCCGACTGCCGCGACATCAATGGACTGCTCGCTGACATCGGAAGCTCCGGCCACGAGAAGACATCCGGTCAGAAATGCAAATACGCGTCGCATCTACGCATGTTATTGGAGGTGGGATACTACCTTCAGCGCGCTGACGTCTTGCGGCAATGAAACAAGTACGAATCTACATATCAGCCCAGTATTTGATCGTACCGGTGCGGGATGACGTATCCAGCCACACGGAAGACGGGGACTTCTAGCAAGAACTGCCAACTTCTGACGCAAATGGCCCGAACTCTCTTTGGTCATCCGTACGCCCCATAGCATGTGTGATTCATCGAATCGGATCGGGACATGCGCAGGGTACTTCTGGCAGCGATCATCACTGTCTCAGCGTCAGCGGCTGGCGCAGAAGCGCATGTGGCTGCCGACGATGCGACACGGCAGGGAAGCCTGCGAGTCGAGGAAAGATCGTCCGTGATCAAGCAACTATGCGAGACAGAGACGGTCTGGCTGTCCTGGAACGACGCCGTACCAAGCGCAACATTGGTGACCTGCGATTGCAGCTGCACATCGCATGACAACTCAGGATGGCTTGTCGAGTGGCAACCGGAAGACGACACCTATCGGGTACATCGCGTCTCTCTCGGCAAGGTTTTCAGTCCCACGGCCTTCCGTCGGGCTGGTGCGCGGATTCAGGACATTGTCTCGTCGCATCCATGGTGTTCAGGTGCCAAGCCGGGCATGCCGAAGAATGCCGTGTTTGCGACGTTGGTGAAGCAGCCCACGGAGTCGGGCGATGAGCCCTACTGCTTTACGCCCCACTTCTTCGTAGGTGATCCAAAAGCCCCCCTGAGAAGAACTCCAGTGTCGGGTGAACTGTTCTCCGATTCGCCCGTAGCAGAATCAGCAGTGATCGCGCGGGAGGTCAAGATGCTGCGTGACTGGAGGCGGGAGTTTGCGCCCAAGTAGGGCATTGGTGCCCTCGGACAAGAAATGAGGGCTATACATTATGGAGTTTCAATGATGTTTGTTTTGAAGCGCGTGGCGCTGGCATTTCTTGCTGGCCCACCTCTGCTCTTATCTGCTTACGCTGTGGATGCCAGTGCGATCTATGGCGTCAACCACACCCACTGGGCGATCAATCGTTTCAGTGTCGATGGCCGTTCGGCCGTTGACATCATTGGCCCATATCAAGGCGGCGGCGGAGGCTGCTGCTACGGCGCACCAGAACACTGGCATCCAGGGTTGTCGGTACGGGTTGACTGGGAAACGGGCGCCGGAAGCACAATTGACTTTCCTGGATTTGGAGATCGGCCGAAGTTTGAGGCTTGGAGAGAAAAAATCCTGGCGCAAAAGCGCAGGCACAGCAAAGTCGTCGCGGTCCCGAACTACACCGGCCAGAAGGTCTGCGGCATAACCGTGCACTTCCTGCCCTGCGATGAGATTCAGGTCACCACCTCCTGTTACGCCTATGGCAGCCCCGAGTACCCGATCAAGACTCCGTTGCAGCTGCCGGAGCCACAGTCATGCCCTCGTTGAATCGCATTGTCCTTGCCATCTATGCCGGCTTGTCTCTGCTCATGCTCGCCCGACCTGTTGATGCCAGCGCGATCTATGGCGTCAACCACACCCATTGGGCGATCAACCGGTTCAGTGTCGATAGCCGTTCGGCGATTGACATCATTGGCCCGTATCAAGGTGGCGGTGGAGGGTGCTGCTACATGGCTCCAGATCAATGGCAACCAGGAATAATGGTACGGGTCGATTGGGAAACGGGGGTAGGAGGCTCAAAGGGATTTCCTGGATTTGCTGATGAGGCGAAGTACGACGCCTGGCTGCAACAAATCGAGGCACAAAAGCGTTACCACAGCAAAATCGTCGCCGTCCCGGATTACACCAACCAGAATGTCTGCGGCATCACTGTACATTTCCTGCCCTGCGATGAGATTCAGGTCACCACTTCCTGTTACGCCTACGGCAGCCCCGAGTACCCGATCAAGATTCCGCTTGAGTTGCCAGAGCCACAGTCATGCCCGGAAGATCGAACCGACCAGCAGAAGACGTAGTGATGTGCGGGTTTGCATGCGAGGGTGAACGCATGCAAGGCGGTCGGGGAGGTATCCGAATGAGATCCCGTGCCACGGCGTGAAGGTTGGCATGCGAGCCAAGCACGGCTCGACCCTACAATCGGCCCATGACCACCACCGCCCCGGCCGACCTCCCCCACCTCCTGCACACCCTGCGCAGCGCCTGGCAGTCGCAGCGGCCCACGCTCGACCAGCGCGAAGCCGACCTGCGCCGCCTGCGCGAGGCGCTGAAGCCGCGTCTGGATGAAATGGCCCAGGCCATCGCCGAGGACTTCGGCCATCGCGCCGACGTTGAATCGAAACTGGCCGATGGCATGAGCGTACTGTCGGC
Organism: Stenotrophomonas sp. STEN009; assembly: GCF_056760395.1. Taxonomy (NCBI): domain Bacteria; kingdom Pseudomonadati; phylum Pseudomonadota; class Gammaproteobacteria; order Lysobacterales; family Lysobacteraceae; genus Stenotrophomonas; species Stenotrophomonas sp. STEN009. The sequence continues at coordinate 10,607 of NZ_JBRRES010000055.1, forward strand.
CATCGACCACCTGCGGCGCCACCTGCGGCGCTGGTCGAAGCCGCAGCGGGCATCGGCGGGATGGAAGTTGTGGCCGGCGCGCGCGCAGCTGCGGCCGACACCGCTGGGCGTGGTCGGGGTGATCTCGCCGTGGAACTACCCGGTTACGCTGGCATTGGTGCCTCTGGCCACCGCCATCGCTGCCGGCAACCACGTACTGCTGAAGCCTTCGGAACACACGCCCCGCACCAGTGCGTTCCTGGCCGATCTGCTGGCCAGTGTGTTCCCGCCCGATCGGGTGGCGGTGGTGCAGGGTGGTGCGGACGTGGCGGCGGCGGTGTCGTCGCTGCCGTTGGACCATCTGCTGTTCACCGGCTCGACGGCCGTTGGCCGCAAGGTGATGGCCGCCGCCGCCGAGCATCTGGTGCCGGTCACGCTGGAACTGGGCGGCAAGTCGCCGGCCATCGTCTGCCGCGATTTCCCGCTGGACAAAGCCGCCGCACGGCTGGCCACCGGCAAGTGGTTCAACGCGGGCCAGACCTGCATCGCGCCGGATTACGTGCTGATCGATAGCGCGCGTCAGCGCGAGTTCGTGCAGGCGCTGCAGCAGCAGGTGCGTGAACGCTACGGCGACTTCAGCGATGCCGACGACTACACGCGGATCATCAATGAAGGCCAGTACCAGCGCCTGCAGGGCTATCTGGCACAGGCGCGGCAACGCGGGGTGCCGGTGATTCCGCTGGCGCACGTGGATGAGGCTCGCGCCGACCGCGAGCGCCTGCTGGTACCGACCGTGGTACTGGACCCGCCGGACAACCTGGACCTGATGCGCGAGGAGATCTTCGGGCCGATCCTGCCGGTGCGCGCCTACCCGGATCTGGATGCGGCGCTGGTCGACGTTCTCTCCCGCGACCGGCCGCTGGCGCTGTATCCCTTCAGCCACGACCGCGCCACCGTGGAGCGCATTCTCGCCAACGTGGTGGCCGGGGGAGTGACGGTCAACGACACGCTGCTGCACTTCGCCGCCGATGGCCTGCCGTTCGGCGGGGTGGGCGCCAGCGGCATGGGCGCGTACCACGGCCGCGCCGGGTTCGATGCGATGAGCAAGCGGTTGCCGGTGCTGTGGCAGTCGCGCTGGGCGGCCAGCGACAGGCTGCGGCCGCCGTATTCGAAGATTGCGGGGATGTTGAAGCTGCTGCTGCGGTGAAGCCACACATGGCGTGGCTCTACTGGTAGGTGCCAACCTTGGTTGGCACGCGGGGCATCCATGCGCCAACCAAGGTTGGCGCCTACCAAAGCAGGCCCGGGTAGAATGCCCCCATGAAGATCGCCTCGTGGAATGTCAATTCGCTCAATGTCCGCCTGCCGCACCTGGAGCAGTGGCTCAAGGAGTTCGGCCCGGACATCGTCGGTATCCAGGAAACCAAGCTGGAGGACCACAAGTTCCCGGATGCGGCGCTGATCGGCGCCGGCTACCGCAGCGTATTCGCCGGCCAGAAGACCTACAACGGCGTGGCACTGCTGTCACGCGAGCCGGCGCAGGACGTGCAGATCGGCATTCCGGGTTTCGAGGACGAGCAGAAGCGCGTCATCGCCGGCACCTTTGGCGACCTGCGGGTGATCAACCTGTATGTGGTCAACGGCCAGGACGTCGGCACCGACAAGTATGCGTACAAGCTGCGCTGGCTGGAGGCCGTGCACGCCTGGATCGGCGAGGAACTGCAGCGGCACCCGAAGCTGGTCGTGCTGGGTGACTTCAACATCGCCCCGGACGCCCGCGACGTGCATGATCCGGAGGTGTGGAACGAGAACCACATCCTCACCTCCACCGCCGAGCGCGGCGCGCTGAACAAGCTGCTGCAGCTGGGCCTGCACGACGGTTTCCGGCTGCACAACGAGGAAGCCGGCACGTTCAGCTGGTGGGATTACCGCGCGGCGGGCTTCCGCCGCAATCTCGGCCTGCGCATCGACCTCACCCTGGTCTCCGATGCGCTCAAGGGCGGCGCCGTGGCGTCAGGCATCGACCGCGAGCCACGTACCTGGGAGCGCCCAAGCGACCATGCGCCGGCATGGGTGCAGTTGGGGTGAGGTAGCGCCGGGCCATGCCCGGCGCTGCCCGTCGGATCAACGTATGCTCTTGCGGGTGAACAGGTTGACGATCGCCAGCAGGATCACCGCACCGATCAGCGAGAACAGGAAGGTGCGGATGGTGATCGCTTCGTTGATGCCGCCGCCGAACAGCCAGCCGGAAATCAGCGCGCCGACAATGCCGACCACGATGTTGAGAATGATGCCCTGCTGCGCATCGCGCTTCATGATGATGCTTGCCAGCCAGCCCACGATGCCGCCGACGATCAGCCAGATGATGATGCCCATGATCGAACCTCCGGTGGAAAACCGTGACCAGTTGACGCGCATGGCTGTGAACCCGTCGTGCAATCGCGTGACGGTTGCGTGCGGATGAGCTTGCCAGCCACCCTGGATGGCCCCTGGCGCTTCGGGCCCGTGACGGTCTGGCGGCGGCCACATGTGCCGGGCCAGCGCGGTGAGCCGCAGGCCCGGCAGGTGCTGGCACAGGCGCTGGATCTCGCGCCGGAGGCACTGCCGCTGCTCCGCGACGAAAAGGGCCGACCCGAGCTGACCGGTGCGCTGGCCGACCACGGCACGGGCTGGAGCCACAGTGGCGACGTGCTGCTGGTGGCGCTGGGTGAAGGTGTACGGCTCGGCGTGGACCTGGAACTGCTGCGCCCGCGCCCACGCCTGCTGGAGATCGTGCAGCGTTTCTTCCATCCGGAAGAGGTGGCCTGGCTGCAGGGCCTGGACGCCACGGAACGCGAACACTGGTTCTTCCGTGTCTGGTGCGCCAAGGAGGCGCTGCTGAAGGCACACGGGCAGGGCATTTCGTTCGGCCTGCATCGCCTGCAGCTGGCGCCAGGTGTCGACGGCGCCCTGCACCTGCGCTGGTGCGACCCTGCGCTGGGTGATGCCCGGCAGTGGCATCTGCACGAATGGCAGGCCAGCGGCCAGTTCCGTGCCGCATTGGCCTGGTATCCGCAATGAAGCGGCGAATCAGCCCGGGAAACGGGCGATAATGGCGGCATGAGCGAACACGAACTCCCCGCCGGCGTGACCGCCACGCTGGAGCAGGGCCTGGCCGGCATGGGCCTGGACGCCGCACTGGCGCCGCCGCTGCTGCGCTACCTGGGCCTGCTGCACCGCTGGAACGGCACCTACAACCTCACCGCCATCCGCGACCCGCAGGAGATGGTCACCCGTCACCTGCTCGATTCGCTGGCCATGCAGCCGTTCGTGGCCGATGGCCGCCTGGCCGACCTGGGTACCGGTCCTGGCCTGCCCGGCATCCCGCTGGCGATCGCCTGCCCGGGTCTGCAGGTCACCCTGGTCGAGAGCAACGGCAAGAAGGCCCGCTTCATGCGCGAGGCCGTGCGCCAGCTCGGCCTAGGCAATGCCCGCGTGGCCGAGTCGCGCGCCGAAGCGCTGGACGAGGCCGGCCACTACGACCAGTTGACCGCCCGTGCGATGGACACGCTGGCCGGCATCATCCGCGTCGGTGGCCACCTGTTGCGTCCTGGCGGTGTGCTGCTGGCGATGAAGGGCGTCTACCCGCATGAAGAGATCGCCGCACTGCCGGCAGGCTGGCAGGTGCGCGACGTGGCCCCGTTGAGCGTGCCCGGCCTGGCGGGCGAGCGCCACCTGGTCACCGTTACAGGCCCCTGATCCCGCCGCCAACCCTTTGCGCGACAAGGGGTTGGCGATCCACGATTTCCGCCCGGGCCCGGTTGTACGCATAATGACCGGTCCCAGCATCCGTCGACGAGGCACACCCGCATGGCCCGCATCATCGCCATCGCCAACCAGAAGGGTGGCGTCGGCAAGACCACGACCGCCGTCAACCTGGCCGCTTCCCTGGCCAACGCACCCAAGCGCGTGCTGTTGGTCGACCTGGATTCGCAGGGCAACGCGACCATGGGCAGTGGTGTGGACAAGCGTGAGCTGGCGGCGTCCACCTGCGACCTGCTGCTGGGCGAGAACACCGCCGCCGACGTGCGTGTGCAGACCGCGGAAGGCTACGACCTGCTGCCCGGCAACATCGACCTGACCGCAGCCGAAATCCAGCTGATGGCGCAGGGCGAGCGCGAGCAGCGCCTGAAGCGCGCGCTGGCGCCGATCCGCGACGAGTACGACTACATCCTGATCGACTGCCCGCCGGCGCTTTCACTGCTGACGCTCAACGCACTGGCCGCCGCCGATTCGGTGATCGTGCCGATGCAGTGCGAGTACTACGCGCTGGAAGGCCTGAGTGCGCTGGTGGAAACCATCGAGGCGCTGCGCGCCAGCCTGAACCCGGCGCTGGAGATCGAGGGCGTGCTGCGTACCATGTTCGATGTGCGCAACAACCTGGCCAACGCCGTATCGGCCGAACTGACCGAACACTTCGGCGACCGCGTGTTCCGTACCATCGTGCCGCGCAACGTGCGCCTGGCTGAAGCACCCAGCCACGGCCAGAGCATCGTCGGCTACGACCGCGCCTCGCGCGGCGGCGTGGCTTACCTGGGCCTGGCCGGCGAGATCATCCGTCGCAACAACGAACGCAACAAGGCCACCAAGGCCGTGGAGACCGTCTGATGACCAGCAGCAAGCCGGCAGCCAAGAAGCGAGGCCTCGGCCGTGGCCTGGATGCGCTGCTCGGTCCGAAGGGAGCGGTCAGCCAGGTGCAGGCCACCACCGCGGTGATCGAACCTTTGCCGGGTGAGGTGCTGCGCAAGCTGCCGGTCGGCCAGCTGCAGCCGGGCAAGTACCAGCCGCGTCGCGAAATGGACGAGGGCAAGCTGTCCGAACTGGCGGACTCGATCCGGTCGCAGGGCGTGATCCAGCCGATCCTGGTGCGTCAGCTGCCGGCGGGCAACTTCGAGATCGTCGCCGGCGAACGCCGCTGGCGCGCCTCGCAGCTGGCCGGTCTGGACGAAGTGCCGGTGGTGGTGCGCGAACTGGAAGACCGCACCGTCATCGCGATGGCGCTGATCGAGAACATCCAGCGCGAAGACCTCAACCCGCTGGAAGAAGCCGAGGCGCTGCAGCGCCTGATCAGCGAGTTCACCCTGACCCATGCCGAGGCGGCCGAGGCCGTCGGCCGCTCGCGCGCGGCGGTGTCCAACCTGCTGCGCCTGCTGGAACTGCCGGTGGCCATCCGCCTGCTGCTGGAAACCCGCCGCCTGGAAATGGGCCACGCCCGCGCGCTGCTGACCCTGGCCCCGGAACTGGCCGGCAAGCTGGCGCAGGAAGCGGCCGATGAAGGCTGGTCGGTACGTGAAGTGGAGCGCCGCGCGCAGGCCTTCGCCGCCGGCAAGGTGCCGAGCAACCGCCCGGCGGCCACGCCGAAGGTGCAGCAGGCCGACATCGCCTCGCTGGAAACCGAACTGTCCGAGTCGCTGGGGACCAAGGTGGCGATCAGCCACGGCCGCGGCGGCAAGGGCAAGCTGATCATCCACTACACCGATCTGGATACCCTCGACGGCGTGCTGGAAAAGCTGCGGACCCGCCAGGGCTGAGTCGCTCGGCACGTGGACAGAGACCTGCAATGACCATCCTGCTCACCGGCGCTGCCGGCTTCATCGGTGCCTACACCGCCCGCGCGCTGCTGGAGGCGGGCCAGCCGGTGGTGGGCCTGGACAACTTCAACGACTACTACGACCCGCAGATCAAGCGGGACCGCGTGGCCGCGCTGTGCCCCACGCTGGATCTGCGCACGCTTGACCTGACCGACCGTGAAGGCCTGGCCGCGCTGTTCGACGAACTGCAGCCGAGCGCGGTGATCCATCTGGCTGCGCAGGCCGGGGTGCGCTACTCGCTGGAGAATCCGCAGGCCTACGTCGACAGCAACCTGGTCGGCTTCGTCAATATCCTGGGACTGTGCCGCCACCGCGGCGTGCAGCATCTGGTCTACGCCTCCAGCAGTTCGGTGTACGGCGATTCGGCCACGCCGCCGTTCTCCGAGGACCAGCGCGTGGACCAGCCGCGCTCGCTGTACGCGGCCACCAAGGCTGCCAACGAGCTGATGGCGCACACCTACGCGCAGCTGTATGGCCTGCATGCCACCGGCCTGCGCTTCTTCACCGTGTACGGCGCGTGGGGACGGCCGGACATGGCGCCGCTGCTGTTTTCGCGTGCCGTCCTGGCCGGGCGCCCGATCGAGGTGTTCAACCAGGGGCGCATGCAGCGCGATTTCACACATGTCTCCGACATCGTGTCGGGTATCCTCGGCGCGCTCGCGCACCCGGCCGATGGTCCGGTACCGCATCGGGTATTCAACCTCGGCAACCATACGCCGGTCGAGCTGGAGCGCTTCATCAGCGTCATCGAGCAGGCCGCCGGCCGCCCTGCGCAGAAGGTCTACAAGCCGATGCAGCCGGGCGACATGGTCCGCACGATGGCCGACACCCGCCGCGCACATGACGCATTCGGCTTCGATGCGGTGACCCCGATCGAGCAGGGGCTGCCGCCCGTCGTCCAGTGGTGCCGCGAGTATTTCGGCGATCGCGCCTGAGGAGCAATCCTCACACAGCCGGATTCATCTTCGGATAACCTCGGCTTCGGAGAATGCGCGGTCTTTGTCCCCTCTTGGCCGAGTGACCCATGAGCCAACCCGAGCTTTCCGTTGTCGTCCCCGTATTCAACGAGCGCGACAATGTCGCGCCCCTGATCGCCGAAATCGTCGCGGCACTGCGGGGCCGGTTGCCCTTCGAGATCGTCTATGTCGACGATCACTCCCGCGATGACAGCCTGGCGGTGCTGCAGGGCCTGAAAGCCACCACGCCGGAGCTGCGGGTGCTGCACCACGTCGAGCAGAGCGGGCAGAGCACAGCGGTGCGCACCGGTGTCAAGCATGCCCGTGCGCCGTGGATCGCCACCCTGGATGGTGATGGCCAGAACGATCCGGCCGACATCCCCAAGCTGCTGGCGGCCCGCGATGCTGCCGACGGGCAGGTGAAGCTGTTTGCCGGCTGGCGCGTCAACCGCCAGGACAGCGGCAGCAAGCGCTGGGCCAGTCGCTGGGCCAACCGCATCCGGGCGCGCATGCTGCGCGACGATACGCCCGACACCGGCTGCGGCATCAAGCTGTTCGAGCGCGAAGCCTTCCTCGACCTGCCGTATTTCGACCACATGCACCGCTATCTGCCGGCGCTGATGCAGCGTGCCGGTTGGAAGACCACCAGCGTGCCGGTCAACCATCGTCACCGTACCGCTGGCGTCTCCAAGTACAACAACCTCGGCCGTGCGCTGGTCGGCATCCGCGACCTGCGGGGCGTTGCCTGGCTGATCACCCGCAGCAGGCGTACTGCGGTGGAAGAACAATGATGGCGCTGCACTGGCTCGACCAGCCGCTGACCTGGTTGTTCTGGACCGGCCTGCATGTGACAGGCTGGAAGCTGATCGGCTATACCGGCGCACTGATGTTCGGCGGCCGCTGGCTGGTCCAGTTCATCGCCTCCCGGCGTGCCGGCAAGCCGGTCATCCCGCGCCTGTTCTGGTACATGAGCGTGATCGGCAGCCTGATGACGCTGAGCTACTTCCTGTTCTCGGCCAAGCAGGATTCGGTGGGCGTGCTGCAGAACCTGTTCCCGGCGTTCACCGCGCTGTACAGCCTGCACCTGGACATCCGGCACCGCGGCTGGAAGCGGGACAAAGCCAGCCATTGAGGCAGCGCCGGAGAGGTGTCCGTTCTGCACGCTGCGCGCTCGCGGGGCATGGCCCCGCGCTACCGATCCAACCGTTGAGGCGGCACCTGGGCGGGATCGAACGCCGGTAGCGCCGGGCCATGCCCGGCGAAGGTGTGCGGTCCCCGCGTTACCGGTCCTGCAGCGCAGGCAGGACTTTTGAACCATGCCCCGGCTGTCCGGCGGTGCCATGATCGGCGTCTGCCTTCCCGGGAACCTGTGCTCGTGAAAACCCGTCTTGCCGTTGCCCTGCTCATCGCCCTGTCCGCTCCGGCTGCCGTCGTGGCGGCTCCGCCCGCGCTCGCGGCGTCCGCCCCTGCGACCACCGAATCGGCGGCCGATGCCGCCTTCCGCGCGCTGTACGAAAAGGAATGGAAGTGGCGCCAGGCCGGGGGCGGTGAAGCCAGCGAGGATGGCGACGCGCCGGCCAACGCCACGCGGCTGCCCGATGTGGGCGCGGCCGCGCAGCAGGCGCGCCTGAAGGTCTGGGACCAGACCCTGGCCGAGCTGAAGAAGATCGACCCGAAGACACTCAGCGCCGACAACCAGGTGAACTACGCGATCTACCGCGACCAGGTGTTCAACCTCGCCGAGGAGGTGCGTCTGCGGGCCTACGAGATGCCGTTCAACTCCGATTCCTCGTTCTGGTCCAATCTCTCGTTCATGGCCCGGCGCGAGATGAAGACCGCGCAGGACTTCCGTAACTACATCGCACGCCTGGACGATGTGCCGCGCTATTTCGGCCAGCAGACCGAGAACATGCGCGCCGGACTCAAGCGGGGTTTCAGCGTGCCCCGCGCGGTGCTTGACGGGCGCGAGGTCTCCATTGCCACCGTCGCCGAGCTGAAGGACCCCACCGAGTCGCCGCTGTACGCGCCGTTCAAGAAGCTGCCGGCCAGCATTCCGGCGGCCGAGCAGGCGCAGCTGCAGGCGCAGGCCCGTGCGGCGATCAGCGGCAAGGTGGTGCCGGCGTTCCAGCAGCTGCGTACCTTCTTCGTCAATGAGTACGTGCCGCAGGCGCGTACCACCCTGGCGGCCGAAGCGATGCCGGAGGGCAAGGCGTTCTACAGGCAGCAGATCCACGAATACACCACGCTGGACCTGTCGCCGGATGAGATCCATCGCATCGGCCTGGGCGAAGTCGCGCGCATCCAGAAGGAGATGAACGACATCATCCAGCAGGTCGGCTTCAAGGGCAGTTTCGGCGAATTCCTGACCTTCCTGCGCACCGATCCGCAGTTCTACGCCAAGACCCCGAACGAGCTGCTGTATCGGGCGGCGTGGATCTCCAAGCGCATCGATGGTGTCATCGGCAAGTACATGACACTGCCGCGCGCGCGCTTCACCATCGTGCCGGTGCCGCCGGACATCGCGCCATTCTGGACCGCAGGCCGCGGTGGCATGGGCACCTATTGGCTCAACACCTACAACCTGCCGGCGCGGCCGCTGTACAACCTGCCAGCGCTGACCCTGCACGAGTCCGATCCCGGTCATGCCCTGCAGGGCGCGCTCGCCGCCGAACAGGGCGAACAGCCCGAGTTCCGCCGCAACGCCTACATCTCCGCCTACGGCGAAGGCTGGGGCCTGTACAGCGAGAAGCTGGGCGTGGAGATGGGCATCTATGAAACCCCCTACGAGGATTTCGGTCGCCTCACCTACGAGATGTGGCGCGCGGCACGCCTGGTGATCGATACCGGGGTGCACAGCAAGGGCTGGACCCGGGAACAGGCCATCGCCTACCTGCGTGACCATACCGCGCTGAGCGAGCACGAAGTGACCACCGAAGTGGATCGCTACATCTCCTGGCCGGGCCAGGCGTTGAGCTACAAGCTCGGCGAGATCGCCATCGTGCGCCTGCGCGCGCAGGCCGAGAAGGAGCTGGGCGACAAGTTCGACGTCAAGGGTTTCCATGACGCCGTGCTCAAGCAGGGGTCGGTGCCGCTGCCGGTACTGGAACAGCAGATCCAGGCCTATATCGCGCAGCGCAAGCAGGCCTGATTCGCGCGATGCGTGAAACGGCGGGGGGGGGGGGGAGGCCCCCCCCCCCCCCCCCCCCCCCCCTGCTAAGTGGCGACCCCCCGGGGTGGGGGGCCACCAATAACGGCAGGAAATCGGGGGGCAGAAACCGCCCGG
>NZ_JBRRES010000056.1:0-20222 GCF_056760395.1 Stenotrophomonas sp. STEN009
TGGACAACTTCCGTAACGTAAACGGGGCGGGGGGCGGCCGGCAACCTGTTTTTCGGGGCGAGTTTGGTCTACTTAACTGTATGGGGTCTTAGCCTTTTCTTTTGGTAAACGGGCTCTGACCCCATCGCGAGCGCGCGACCGGCTTCTGATCTTTCTGTTCTCGCCCGCGGCCCGCGCGGCGTGTGACGCGCCCGATGGAGGGGAATACCTCAGTACCGCTTGATGCCCGGTACCGTGCACCCTTCCAGCTGTGCATGCGCCGACACCGCGTTCTCCTTCTCCCCGCGCGCCAGCCGTGACTGCTCGATCGTCGCCCAGTGGCGCCGGCACAGCGGCCCGGTCTTCGACCCCAGATCGATGGCCTTGCGCGCGAACGTCTCCGCCTCCGACCACTTGCCCTGCAGCAGGGCGATTTCGGCCCGCTCCTGCAGCACTGCGGGGTCTGCGGCGACGATCTGCAGCGCCTGGTCCAGGCTGGCGGCGGCGGCCGGCAGATCGTTGGCCTGGCGCTGCGTCAGCGCGGTCTGGCGCAGATCCTCAACCTGTGGATCGCGCAGCGGCTGCACCGACAGTTCCTTGTCATCCGGTCCCGCCGCCGCTTCGACCGCAGCCAGGCGCTGCACCGGCGTGGTGGTAGCGGCGACCGGCTTGACCACCGGCGGCGCGCTGCTGACACAGGCGGCCAGCACCACGGTGAGGCCGGCCAGGGTGAGCGGATGCAGGAAAGTTCGAAGCGTCATCGGATTCATCGACTCGGAGGAGGAGTGGTCGCCGCCGGCGCGGCTGCGGGTTCTTCCGCCGGTTCCGGCTTGCGATCCAGGCCGAACCAGCTGCGCCAGCCTCCGCCTTCGCTGCCGGCGCCGTCCTGGGCTTCGGGCGAAACCGCCGGCGCGCAGGGCGCATACGCCGGCGCATAGCCGACCACGAACGGGAAGCGCCGCGCGCCCGGACAGCCCTCATCGGTACTGTTGGTGCCGCTGGCGGCGATCGGCTGCCAGTCCAGCCCCTTGTTGCTGACCCGCAGCGGAGCGCTCGGCAGGCGCTGGAAGATGCCCGACCACACGCGCATCGCACCGGTGGCGCCATACAGCCCGGCCTGCTCGTTCTGGTCGTTGCCCATCCAGATCACCGCCAGGTGGTCGCCGGTGTAGCCGGCATACCAGCTGTCGCGGCCATCATTGGTGGTACCGGTCTTGCCGGCCGGCTGCAGGCGGCCCAGGCCGTCTGCGTTGAGGCGCTGCGCGGTGCCGCTGGCAACCACCTGCTGCAGGCCGATGCTGATCAGGTTGGCCGCGATCGAATCGCCTTCCTGTGCCGGCGCAGGCGACTTGTCATAGCGCTTGAGCAGCTTGCCCTGCGGATCAAGCACGCCACGCACCGCGTGCAACGGCTGGATCTCGCCGCCCGAGGCCAGGAACTGGTACAGCTGCGCCATCGCATACGGGCTCTGGTCGGTCGAGCCGAGAATCACGGCCGGATTCGGTTCGGCCTTGATGCCGGCCAGCACGTGGATCAGCTGGGTCACACGCTCTGGACCGACCTGCATGCCGACCCGCACCGTGGCCTGGTTGTAGGAATTGGCCAGCGCATCGATCAGCCGCACGGTGCCATGGCTGCGGTTGTCCGCATTGCCCGGGCTCCAGTTGCGGCCACGGCTCAACTGGACGGTCACCGGCGAATCGTCAACCCAGCTCGCCAGCGAGTAGCGGTCTGGCTGGGCCAGCGCCAGCAGGTACACGAACGGCTTGAGCAGCGAGCCGACCGGGCGCTGCGCCTCGATGGCGCGGTTGAAGCCGACCTCGGAGACCTCGCGGCTGCCGATCACTGCCAGCACGTCGCCGTTATGCACGTCGGTCAGCACCATGCCGGCCTGCAGCTCGGGACGGCGCTTGCTCTCCAGCGACTTGATGGTACGGGTCACAGCGCCTTCGGCGTAGGCCTGCGCGGACGGCGACATGCCGGTCATGACGCTCAGGCCCGCGCCCTGCAGTGCGGACTCGGGATAATCGTGGCCGAGCTGGCGACGGACCAGATCGACATAGGCCGGGAAGCGGTTGGCGGCGACCAGGCCCGGTGTCTTCGGCACCCCCAGCGGAGCCTTCAGCGCCCGCTGGTATTCGGCATCGTCGATCAGCGCCGCTTCGCGCAGCTTGCCCAGCACGAAGTTGCGACGATCCAGCGCGCGTTCCGGGTTGCGTCGCGGGTCGTAGTAGGACGGGCCCTTGACCAGGCCGATCAACAGCGCGATGTGCTCGGTTTCCAGCGACGACAGGTCGCGGCCGAACCAGAATTCGGCGCCGGAGGACATGCCATGGATCGCCTGGCTGCCGCGCTGGCCCAGGTACACCTGGTTCAGATACGCCTCGAAAATGGTGCGCTTGTCGTAACGCGCTTCCATGATCAACGCATACAGCACTTCGTTGAACTTGCGGGTGAGGGTCTGCTCCTTGCCGATACCGAGCAGGCCGCTGCGGGCCAGCTGCTGGGTCAGCGTGGACGCACCCTGCCGGCTCTGCCCGCCGGAACGGACGGTCACCCAGACCGCACGGGCGATGCCCGACAGGTCGATGCCGTGATGGCGGTTGAAGTCCTTGTCCTCCACCGCCTGCAGGCCGGTCACCAGCAGGTCCGGCGCCTCGTCCATGCGGATCAGGCGACGCTCTTCCTGCTTCTGGCCGTACAGCGTGGCGATGCGTGCCGGATCCAGGCGGGCGGCCTTGAGCGCCTTGCGGCTGTCGGCATCGCGCAGCGACGCGACGGTGCCGCCAGCGAGCGACAGCTCGACGCGACGTGCGGCCACCCGGCCATCGACGTCGGCGTAGCCACGGCTGGCAATGACGAAGCGGCCACCCTTCACCGCGTAGGTGGCCGGCTCCCTGCCTTCGCCGTCATCGCGGTAGGCGGACGCGGCCAGTTCGGTCTTCAGGGTCGCCGCATCCATCGCCTTGCCGGGCGTCAGCACCAGCGGGCGGGCGTAGACACGGGTCGGGATCTGCCAGCGCAGCTCTCCGAAACGCTGGGTCACCTGCTGGTTGAGGTACAGGGTGTACGGGATCAGGAAACCCAGTCCCAGTGCGACCGCTGCCATGCTCCAGGTGATCAGCCTGCGTCGCCAGGGCGAGCTGCCGCCCTCCTGGTCGTCGTCGTCGAAATCGTCGTGGTCGTCGGAATCGTAGCGTCGGGGCACGGGAAAAGCATGGCAGGGGCGTCAGCGGAGTCTACCCCAGCCCTTTCCCCAAGACAGGTTCGATCGGTCTTCCGTTCAGCGATGGCCCGGCGGCAGCGGACCGGCCCGGCCGCGGATGCCGTCCCACAGCCCCTTCAACATGAACCGCAACCGAATCCAGCGCGGCGCCAGGAACAGCCCGTTGCCCACCAGCTTCAGCAGCAGGCGTGGCACGTCCTGCGCGATCCAGACCCGCGGCGTATAGGCGCGCCCGTAGAGCAGCACGCGGTTGCGCATGATGAAATACAGGCGGAACGGCTTGTGCACGATCACGCCGTCCGGCTTCGCCCGCGACGGCAGCAGTTCCTCGCCGATGCTGTGGCTCATCTGCGCATCGCAGATTCCGTACAGCGCGTGGCCACTGCGTTTGGCGCGGAAGCACCAGTCCATGTCCAGGTTGTCGATGAACAGGCTTTCGTCCATCGCACCGATGTCACGCAGCGCCGACATCGGCACCAGCGATCCGGACGTGATGAGGAAGTCGCAGGAGATGCGCTGGCCCGGGCCGCCACGCAGCTTGTGGTTGAAGGGGAAGCCGAAGCGGACGAACGGGGCGAGCATGCCGCTGCGTGCGTCGCGGAACTGCGGTCCCACCGCAGCGATCCGCTCATTGCCCGCCAGCTCGACCAGCGCGATGCCCAGCACGTCGACCATGCCCGGCTCCAGCACGCTGTCCTGGTCCATCAGCAGCACGTAGTCGAACCCCAATGACTGGGCCTGCTCATACGACCGGTTCAGCGCACTGCCGAGCCCGACGTTGTGCGGCGAGGCCAACAGGCTGATGCCGGGCGCCGCGCCCAGCAGCGCTTCCACATCCACACCACGGCTGCCGTTGTCGAACACCACCAGATGCCCGACCTGCTGCAGCACGCTGTCGACCACCCGCCGCAGCAACTCCGGATCGGGGCCATAAGTAACGATCACGGCGCAGACGCGGTGCGCGTCGAAGGCAGCACGCGCTGCCGGCATCTGCGAAGTCATTGGATTCCCTGCACGAGGTCGCTGGCCGCCGAACGCAGGCCGTTGGAAAAACGATGATAGCGGCCACTGCCCAGCTCACGGGCGATGTGCAGCATGCGGGACGGCAGCCGGGTTGGCGCGCAGGCCCGCGCCTCGGCATGGCGCAGACGCTGGTCCAGTGTCGCCAACTGTGCGGCATCCAGTGCCGGCCGGCCCAGCCGCGCCTGCTCCTGCAACGAGCGCAGGCGGGCCAACGCCGCCGCGAGATAGGTGCGGCGCGCGGAACCACTGCCCACGGCCCGCTCCAGCAGCCCGCGCTGGCGCGCGCCCACCTGGTTGTCGCCATGCTGCCGGTAATCGGTGGTGATCGCTTCGATGCTGTCCAGACCACCGCTGACCGCCGCCACCAGCGCCAGCCATTCGTCGTGGATCCAGTCCTTGGCCACCGGCAGCGCCTGCGTGATCAGGCCACGCCGCAGCGCGGTCACGGCGCCGGTCACCAGATTGCGGCCCATCAGCAGCTCGAAGCCTTCACCGCGGTGTTCCCGGTCCAGGTCGCGGCGGCTGATCGACAGCGCCTGGAACAGGGTCGCCGGCAGCGGCCGGCCCTGCGCATCGACCAGCCGTGCATCGCTGTGCAGCAGTTGTACCGTGGGCCGCACGGCGAACGCCTGCAGGAAGGTGGCGACCTTGTCCGCATGCCACACATCGTCCTGGTCGCACAGGAAGACGATGTCGCCGCTGCAGGCCGACAACGCGGTTTCGAAATTGCGCACGTAACCGACGTTCTGCTCCTGCTGCCGCAGCACCACCTCGATGCCGGCCGCACGCAGCGCTTCAGCCTCGTGCAGGAGCACGGCCCAGGTACCATCGGCAGAAGCATCGTCGACCATCACCACCTGTGTCGGCAGTACGCTCTGCGCGGCGATGCTGCGCAGTTGGGCGGCGACATGGCGCTCACCCTGCCAGGTACACAAGGCAACGGAGACGGTGGGTGCGACGCTGGACATGTTCTGGGGAGCGGCCGGAGCGGCTGGACTATACCCGACTGGCACCACCGGCACGAATGGTCGTCGCATCATCGCGGCTGCGGCTCGCCACCTGCGCGCCGCGGCCGCTCCTCGAATGGCGGCAGTTCGGCCAGGTCCGGTTGCAGCCGCCGCGCCTGCTCGGCGGCATGCGAGGCAAATGCCAGATCGCCGCTGCCGAGCCGTTCGCTGCCGATCGCCAGCCAGCGCTGGGCCAGGCGCAGCCGTGCGGTCGGCAACCCGGCGTCGGTCGGCGCCAGCGTCTGCCACGCCTGCAGACAGGCGCCGGCGGCCTGCACCCGGTTCTGGCGCAGGTTGTCGTCGAAGCACTGGCGGCTGGCCGGCAGCAGCCGCGTGGCAGCCGCTTTCACGCGGGTGTCCCGTGGGGCCAGCGACTGCGCTTCGCGCAGCGCATCGAAGGCACTGTGCCCGGGCGGACTGATCCATTGCCCTGCACGCTCGGCGCGTTCGACCTGGCGCAGGTGATCACGCAGCTGTCGCTCGCGCTGGCTGTTGCTGATCGACGGCTGCTGCAGGGCCTGCTGCGCCTGCCGTGCACGCTGCAGGCGCTGCTCGAGCTGCTGCCTGGCCGCTGCCGAGGCACCCAGCGACGCTGCCAATGCGGCATCGCGCTGTGCCGCCTCGAACTGGAAGTCATCGGCCCGCTTCTGGCTGCGTGCGAGGACCGCCTGCAGTGTCTGCTCCCGGCCGCGCTGGGCACTGGGATCGTCGGCCGCCACCGCCAGGACCGCCTGGAAGCCCGCCGCCGCCGCTTCCAGCTGCTGTCGTTTCAACGCACGCTGCGCCTGCCGCAATCGCTGATCCATCGCCTGCGCCAATGCTTCCTGGCTGGCCGGCAGGTCGGCGTGCCCGGCATCGAACTGACGTGCCCGCTGCACCACCGCGGCCGCGTCGGCCAGATCACCTCGCGCGGCCAGGGCACGCGCCTGCTGCAGCAGGTCACTCAGTGCATCCTCGCGACCTTCCAGCGCCGATAGGTTGTCCGGCTGCAGGGCCAGAATGCGCTGGAACATCGGCAGGGCGCTGCTGTCGCCGTCATCCAGGCGCCCGGCGGCGAGTGCGTTGCGCGCCTGCGCAAGCATCGCGCCAATCCCTGCCCCGGCCGTGCGACGTGCCTGCAGCTGGCGCGCCAGCGCATCGGTCTGGCTCTGCGGCACCTGCAGCTCGCGTGCCAGCGCCAAGGCCTGCGCACTGGCGTCCAGATCCCCGGCCTGCAGCCGGTCGCGCGCCTGCTGCAACGCAGCGGCACCGGTCCGTGCCAGGCCCTCGCGCGCCTGCGGGCGATCGCCGTCGAGCGCAAGCGCGGCCTGGTAGCGCTCGCGCGCACCACTGCCATCGATGGCGCTCAGCCGTCCCGCCGCCAGCGCACGATCACCTTCGGCCAGCAGCTGTTCGATCTGCGGTTCGTCCCAGAACCAGTCCGCCAGCGGCTTGCGCAGCAGCACCAGCAGCACGAACACCGCCATCGCCGCCACCAGCGCCCAGCGCCAGACCCGGCGCGCATGCCGCGCCTGCAGCCACCACCAACGGCCTTCACGGCGGACGCGGTCCAGCGCAGGATGTTCGGCGCCGTGAGGGCGATGCGGAGGCTCGCGTTCCATGCGTGCAGGGTAGCCGGGGTGGCGTGAAGCTCAGCCGAGGCGACGTGCCTCGCTGACACCGGGCAAGGCATCGAGCTTGCCCAGCAGCGTCGACAGCTGGCCGTAATCGCTCACCTTCAGCCGCAGGCGCAGGTGGGCGCGGCCGCTGTTGCGCACGTTGTCGCTGTGGATGTCGAGCACGTAGGCGTCTTCCTGGGCGATCAGGTTGGTGATGTCCTTCAGCAGCCAGCGGCGATCGACCGCATCGACCACCACGTCCACTTCGTAACCGCCGCCCGCCTGCCCCCATTCCACCGGCAGGATGCGTTGCGGGCTGGCCGCGGCAAGGCGGGCCAGCGCTGCACAGTCTGCCCGATGCACCGTGACACCCCGGCTACGGGTCAGGTAGCCGACGATGGGTTCGCCCGCCACCGGCTGGCAGCAGCGTGCCAGCTGCACCAGCAGGTTGCCCACGCCCTGCACGGTGAACTTGGACTTGCCCAGGTTCTCGCGCCGTGCGGTCGGGCGTGGCAGGGTCGGCGGCGGCGCTGGCTGGCTGGCCGCACGTTCGGCCTCCAGCAGCGCGCGGCTGATCTGGTTGGGGCCGGTATCGCCCAGCGCCACCTGGATGTACAGGTCGTCGATGCTGTCGGCATGGAACTTCTTCGCCGCGGCCGCCAGATCCGAATGCTGCAGCCCGAGCCGCTTGAGCTCGCGCTCCAGCAGTTCGCGGCCGGCCTGCACGTTGCGCGCGCGGTCAAGCTTGTGGAACCAGCTGCGTACCTTCTCGCGCGAGCGGTTGCTGGCCAGGAAGCCGTTGGCCGGTATCAGCCAGTCGCGGCGCGGATCGGCCTCCTTGCCGGTAAGGATCTCCACGCGGTCGCCGCTGCGCAGGCGGTAGGTCAACGGCACGATGCGGCCGTTCACCTTGGCGCCGCGGCAGCGGTGTCCCACCATGGTGTGCACCTGGTAGGCGAAGTCCAGCGGCGTGGCCCCCTGCGGCAGATCCAGCACTTCGTCCTTTGGGCTCAGCGCATAGACGCGGTCCTCGGTGAGCTCCGCATCCAGTGCCCCGGCCAGTTCATTGCCCTGCCCGTCCTGCGCCTGCTCCAGCAGCTGGCGCATCCAGGTGATCTTGCGGTCGAAGGACTTTTCGGCGCCCTTGCCACCTTCCTTGTACTTCCAGTGCGCAGCCACGCCCAGTTCGGCCTGCGCATGCATCTCGTGGGTGCGGATCTGCACTTCGATGGTGCGCCCTTCCGGGCCGACGACGGCGGTGTGCAGCGAACGGTAGTCGTTGGCCTTGGGTCGGGCGATGTAATCATCGAACTCGCTCGGCACCGGCGCCCACAGCGCGTGCACCACGCCCAGCACGGCGTAGCAGGCCGCGACGTCGTCGACCATCACCCGCACCGCACGGATGTCATACAGCTGGTCGAACGCCAGCCGCTTCTTCTGCATCTTCCGCCAGATGCTGTAGATGTGCTTCGGCCGCCCGCTGACCTCGGCCTTGATGCCCTGGGCCGACAGTTCGCGCGAGAGCACCTTCTTGACGTTCTCGACGTAACGCTCGCGGGCGATGCGCGTTTCATCCACCTCGCGGGCGATGCGTCGGTAGGTGTCCGGCTCCAGATGGCGGAACGCCAGGTCTTCCAGCTCCCACTTCAGCTGCCAGATGCCCAGGCGGTTGGCCAGCGGGGCATGGATGTCGCGGGTCAGCTGGGCCAGCGCGCGGCGCTGCTCCTCCTCCAGCCTGTCGGCCGCGCGCATGCGCGCCAGCTGCCGCGCCAGCAGGATCGGCACCACCCGCAGGTCGCGGATGATCGCCAGCAGCAGCCGGCGCAGGCCCTCACTGTTGCGTCCGGCCTCGCGACCGGCGTGCAGCGCCCATACCGGGTCGGCCGCGTCCTGGCCGTCGAGCAGGCCGATCACCGCCGCCCGGTGGCTGCCAAGCGGCAACTGCTCCAGGTGGGCGCGCAGGCCGGGCAGGTCGAACAGCAGGGCCGCGACCACCGCGCCTTCGTCCGCCGAGAGCATTGACAGGGCATCGAGGGTGTCGCCCAGCACCGACCAGCTGGCGCGCATCTGCGTGTCAGTCCCGGCAGCTTCCCAGTACTCGCGCAGGGCCTGGCGCAGCGGAGCGGGCAGCACCGCTGCCGAGGGACGGTTCAACAAGGCATCCAGGCCGGGGACGGAAGCGCGGTTCACAGCATCGAGCAGGCAAGACAGAGGCCCCTACACTAGCGCCGGCACCGTTCAGGGACAATCGCCACCGCTGCATCGCCGGGCATGAGCACATGCCGCTACACTCGCGGGCAAACCCCGGAGAGACCTGTCATGCCTTCCATTGTCCTGCGCGCCCGTCCACGGCTGCTGGCCTGTGCCGCCGTGCTGTTGTCCCTGTCCGCGCCCGCCCTGGCGCAGCGCGTGGTGGAGGGCGATCTGCAGCAGCAGATGTCACCGGCCGAGTTCAAGGCCGCCGGCCTGGACAAGCTCAGCGCCGCCGAACTGACCTCGCTCAACCGCTGGCTGCAGGGCAAGGTCGAAGCCGCTGCCACCGAGGCGGTTGCCGCCGTGCGCGAGGAAGCGCGCGAGGAGGGGCGACAGGAAGTGATCCGCAAGAACCGTGGCTTCTTCGACTTCGGCAGCAATGAGCCGATCACCGGTGTGCTGCAGGGCGAGTTCCGCGGCTTCGGCAAGGGCCGCGTCTACTCGCTGGACAACGGCCAGCAATGGGAACAGACCGACACGACGTCAATTTCCGGTGTCCGCAGGCAATCGCCCAAGGTCAGCATCACCCCGGGCGTGATGGGTGTGTGGTACCTGAAGGTCGAGGGCGTCAATACCCAGCCCAAGGTCCGTCGCACCAAGTAACGCGCAATCCGTCCGAATGCAGCCGGGCACTGCCCGGCTGCACGCTTCATGCCTGGCGCAGTGCCGCCACCCGCTGCGCCAGCTTCTTGGCCGAGATGCCGGTGCGCGCCCCCAGTTCCTGGGCGAACAGCGAAACCCGCAGCTCCTCCAGATCCCAGCGCAGCGCCTGCCACTGTGGCCGCTCGCGCAGGCCCTGCTGTTCACCGGCAGCCAGCGCCTCCAGGAACGGATGCAGTTCCAGCATGCGCGCCTGGTCACGTGGCGGGTCACGCTTGGCACGTTCGGTGCGAAGGATCATCGCCTTCAGGTAACGGGGATACTGGGCCAGCGCATCAGCCGGTGTGTCGCGCAGGAAGCCGGGGTGGATCAATCCCGCCAGCTGCGCTTCCATGTCGTCCAGGTTGCCCCGTGCCCAGCCCATCAACGGCGCTTCCAGCATCGGCTTCAGTTCCGCCACCAGCGCCAGGATGGTCTCGGCCAGCTTCAGCCGCGACATCGCCTCGCCAAACAGGGCCTTGGCTGCATGCTCGCGGCGCTGTTCGAAGGCCGCCGCATCGCGGATGCTTTCCAGTCCTTCGGCCAGCACGGCGTTCATCGCCGCATCGACCAGATCGCCTCGCAGGCGCTCCTGCGATTCGATCGCCGCATACAACAGGCCCGTCTTGGCAGCGACCGGCAGCTGCTTGCGGGCCTGCTTGACCTTGTCGGCCAGCGCGATCTCCAGCAGGCGGCGCACGCCCAGTGGGTGGGCCTCCTCTGCCTGCTGGCGGTCGGCGAAGATGCGCAGGGCCACACTGTCACCCTCGTCCAGCAGCGCTGGATAGGCGGGCACGCCCGCCTCACCGGGTACCTGCAGTGGAATCGGCGCAGCCGGGAAGGTGCGCAGCCCATCGGCCGCCATTTCGCGACCGGCACGCGCGGCAAAGGCATCACCGGCTCGGCCGCCGAATCGCGCCCGCAACGCGTCGAGGTCACGTGAGGTGGCCAGCACCTTGCCGTGTTCGTCGCGCAGTCGCAGATTCATGTGCAGATGCGGCTCGATGGAATCCGGCTCGAAATCAGTCGCCGCGACTGGGGCGCCGGTCGCGCGCGACAGGAAGCGTGCCAGTTCGCCGGTAATCGCATCGGCACTGGCATTGGGGAACGCCTCATGGAACGCACGGCCGAAATCAGGGGCCGGCACATAATTGCGCCGCATCGCCTTGGGCAGGCTGCGGATCAGCGCTGCCGCCTTGTCGGCGACGAAGCCTGGCGCCAGCCAGCCCAACTGCACTGGATCGAGTGCGTTGAGCAGGTGCAGCGGCACCTCCAGGGTGACACCATCATCTTCGGCACCCGGCTCGAAACGGTAGTGCAGCGGCAGCCTTGCCTGGCCCAGCGGCAGATACTTCGGATAACGCTCCTGTTCGCTGCCTTCGCCCGGCAGCAGGTCCGCCAGCGTCCAGTGCAGCCCCTTGCGCTGTGCGGGCGGCAGTTCCTTCCACCACGCGTCCAGGCCGGATGCCGAATGGATGTGGGGGGGAACCCGGTCCAGATACCAGCGCGCCTGCCAGTTTTCATCGGCAACGATGCCAGCCCGGCGCAGCTTCGCTTCTTCCTCGCGCGCCACCTCCAGCACCTTCTGGTTGTCTGCCACGAAGCTGGCGCGGGTGTTGATCTCGCCGGTCACCAGCGCCTGCCGCACGAAGATGTCGTGCGCCTCGCCGGGTGCGATGCGTCCGTAATGCACCGGCTTCTTCGGCGCCAGCACCAGACCGAACAGGCTGATCTGTTCCGATGCCAGCACCTGGCCCTGCGCACGCGACCAATGCGGGTCGAAGTGCTTGCGCAGGAGCAGGTGCGGCAGCTCGGCAATCACCCAGTCCGGCTCGATCGCCGCCAGGGTCATGCCCCACACCTTCTGCGTGTCGAGCAGGTTGGCCACCAGCAACCAGGGGGGTGGCCGCTTGGACAGCACGGAACCGGGGAACGGCAGGAAGCGGCGCTGGCGCGGCGCGAGGAAATCCCCCTTCTCGGTGCGATGGCCGATCTGCGTAGGCAGGCCCGCCACCAGTGCACGATGCAGCGTCTGATAGGCCGAAGCCCGCACGCGTTCACTGAAGCCGCCGCCGGCAGGCGCCTGCTCTTTCTGCGCCCGCGCCGCCACCGGCGCCGGCACGGCGTCTGCCTTGCCCTCGCGGGCCAGGCGGGCAGCGCGGTGCAGCTGGCCCCGCGTGGCTTTCACCGCTGCCGCGTCATCACGTGCGGCCGCCGGCGCACTGCTGCCCGCCAGCAACGGTGCCATCGATGCTTCCACGGGCTCTTCCTTCCAGCCCAGCTCCTCGCACAGCAAGCGTAGTTGGCGATGCAGCTCGCGCCACTCGCGCATGCGCAGGAATCCAAGGAAATGCCGCCCGCACCAGTCGCGCAGCTTGGACTGGGTCAGATCTTCATGGGCCTGCCGGTAGGCATCCCACAGACGCAGCACGCCGACGAACTCGGAGCGGCCGTCGGCGAACTGGGCATGCGCGGTGTCGGCGGCCCCCCGTGCCTCGGCCGGTCGCTCGCGCGGGTCCTGGATGCCCAGGAACGAGGCGATCACCAGCATCGGCCGCAGGCAGCCGGCCGCCTGTGCCGCCACCAGCATGCGTGCCAGCTTCACATCCACCGGCAGGCGCGCCATCTGCTTGCCGATCGCGGTCATGCGCCGCTCGCTGTCGATCGCGCCCAGCTCGGTCAGCTGCTGCCAGCCATCGGCCACCGCACGTTCGTCCGGTGCTTCCAGGAAAGGAAAATCCTCGATGCGGCCCAGACCCAACTGCAGCATGCGCAGGATCACCCCGGCCAGGCTGGAGCGGCGGATTTCCGGATCGGTGAACTCCGGCCGGGCCTGGAAATCGGCCTCCGCATACAGGCGATAGCAGATGCCCTCGGCGATACGGCCGCAGCGGCCCTTGCGCTGGTTGGCGCTGGCCTGCGAGATCGGCTCGATGTGCAAGCGGTCAAGCTTGTTGCGCGGGCTGTAACGCTTGACGCGGGCGAAGCCCGGATCGACCACATAACGGATACGCGGCACCGTCAGCGAGGTCTCGGCCACGTTGGTGGCCAGCACGATGCGCCGGTTCGGCCCGGGGTTGAACACCCGGTCCTGGTCCTGGTTGGACAGCCGTGCATACAACGGCAGCACCTCGGTATTGCGGTACCGGCGTCGCTCCAGCGACTGGTGGGCGTCGCGGATCTCACGTTCACCCGGCAGGAAGATCAGCACATCGCCCCGCGCGTCCAGGCGCGTGATCTCGTCGATCGCCGACACGATCGCATCGTTGACGGTGCGTTCGCCCTCCTGCTCGCCCTCGCCTTCCAGCGCGCGGTAGCGCACCTCGACCGGATAGGTACGGCCCTCCACGCTGATCACCGGCGCGTCGTCAAAATGCTGGGCGAAACGGTCGGTGTCGATGGTGGCCGAGGTGACGATCAGTTTCAGGTCCGGCCGCTTGCGCAGCAGCTGCTTCAGATAGCCGAGCAGGAAGTCGATGTTGAGGCTGCGTTCATGCGCTTCATCGACGATGATCGTGTCGTAGTTCGACAGCCAGCGGTCGCTGGCGATCTCCGCCAGCAGGATGCCGTCGGTCATGAACTTGATGCGGCTGTCCTCGCTGACCTTGTCGTTGAAGCGCACCTGGTAGCCGACCAGCTGGCCCAGCTCACTGTGCAGCTCCTGTGCCACGCGGCTGGCCACCGCGCGTGCGGCGATCCGGCGCGGCTGGGTGCAACCGATCATGCCGGCCTGGCCACGGCCGGCGGCCAGGCACAGCTTGGGCAGCTGGGTGGTCTTGCCCGAGCCCGTTTCGCCCGCGATCACCACCACCTGATGATCCCGGATCAGCGCGATGATGGCATCGGCTTCACGCGCAATCGGCAGCTGGGGGTCCAGAGTAATGGCTGGTTGCTGCTGCGCCCGTTTCTGCCGGCGCTGCACCGACGCCTGCAAGGCCTGCTCGAAGGTAGCAGCCAGTGCCGCATCCTGTGGCTTGGCCTGGCAACGCGAGAGCATCCCCAGCAAACGGCCCCGGTCGCGGCTCATTGCGCCGTCGATGGCGGCGCGCAGTTGGCGCAGGCGAGACTGCGGCATTTTGTCGATAGCGTTCATCAATCGGTTCGTTTAAAACTTTGAAAGCAAACAGTCGTCAAGACTGATTTATTGTGAAGACCAACGATTCCACAAGGAGGAACCCCATGGCGAAGACCAAGAGCCCGACCAAGGCCAAGACCGGCAAGCAGAAGCTTGCCGCTGCGGCGCCGTCGGCCCCCAATATCGATATCGGGATCACCCAGGGCGACCGCAAGAAGATCGCCGACGGTCTGTCGCGCTTCCAGGCTGACGCGTTCACGCTCTACCTGAAGACGCACAACTTCCACTGGAACGTGACCGGGTCGATGTTCAACTCGCTGCACACCATGTTTGAAACACAGTACACCGAGCAATGGGCGGCCCTGGACGATGTGGCCGAGCGCATCCGCGCGCTGGGCTTCAATGCCCCGGGCTCCTACCGGGAGTTCGCTGCGCTGACCTCGATCGCCGAGGAGCCGGGCCTGACCGACAGTGCGGACTGGCGGGAAATGGTACGCCAGTTGGTGGTCGCCAACGAAGCGGTCTGCCGTACGGCGCGTGAAGTGCTGGAGGTGGCGGCCAAGGGCGATGATGCCCCGACCGAGGATCTGATGACCCAGCGCCTGCAGACCCACGAGAAGTATGCGTGGATGTTGCGCTCCCTGCTGCAGTAAGGGTTGGGGGGTGTTCGGGGGGGGGGGGGGGGCGCCCCCCCCCCCCCCCCCCCCCCCCCCCCCCCCCCCCCGCCTTTTCCACCCCCCCGGCCGGGCCTCCCCCTCGGGGGGGGGGCGGCGCTTTTCCCCCCCCAAAACCCCCCCCCCCCCCCCATTCTGTTTGTCGATATCTGACAGATTTCATCCACGCAGGGCGTGGATGGCCCACCGCCACCGGGAAACTGTCGAAGGTGGGGCGGTGTCGGAGTACGGGGTGTCAGCCGCATGGATGCGGCTGCCAAGCCTACACGGACGTACTTGCGGCGTCCCCGCACTCCGACACCGCCCCACCAGACCGCGGATCAGCCCAGAGCCGGCTGTTGCCTTTGACGTTGCACTGGCTTGCAGCAGGTGCAGGGCGCAGCCCTGCCGAACCCCTACCCCTCCCTCCGGGGTAAACTAGCGCGATGGCTTCCCGTCCCGCGCACGACCTGCTCAACCGCGTCTTTGGTTACGACGATTTCCGTGGTCCGCAGCAGGACATCGTGGAGCACGTGGCTGCCGGTCACGACGCCCTGGTGTTGATGCCCACCGGCGGTGGCAAGTCGCTGTGCTACCAGGTGCCCGCCCTGCTGCGTGACGGGTGCGGCATTGTCATCTCACCGCTGATCGCACTGATGCAGGACCAGGTCGAAGCCCTGCGCCAGCTGGGCGTGCGCGCCGAATACCTGAACTCGACGCTGGACGCGGACACTGCCGGCCGCGTCGAACGCGAACTGCTGGCCGGTGAGCTGGACATGCTCTATGTCGCACCCGAGCGCCTGCTGACGGGTCGCTTCCTGTCCCTGCTCTCGCGCAGCCGGATCGCCCTGTTCGCGATCGACGAAGCCCATTGCGTGTCGCAATGGGGCCATGACTTCCGCCCCGAGTACCGCCAGCTGACGGTGCTGCACGAGCGCTGGCCGCAGATTCCCCGGATTGCCCTGACAGCCACCGCCGATCCGCCGACCCAGCGCGAGATCGCCGAGCGCCTGGACCTGCAGGATGCCCGCCATTTCGTCAGCTCCTTCGACCGCCCCAACATCCGCTACACCGTGGTGCAGAAGGACAACGCACGCAAGCAGCTGACCGATTTCCTGCGCGGCCATCGCGGCGAGGCGGGCATCGTCTACTGCATGTCGCGGCGCAAGGTCGAGGAAACCGCCGAGTACCTGCGCGGACAGGGCTTCAACGCCCTGCCCTACCACGCCGGCCTGCCCGCCGACGTCCGCGCGGACAACCAGCGCCGCTTCCTGCGCGAGGACGGCATCGTCATGTGCGCCACCATCGCCTTCGGCATGGGCATCGACAAGCCGGACGTGCGCTTCGTTGCGCATACCGACCTGCCCAAGTCGATGGAAGGCTACTACCAGGAAACCGGCCGCGCCGGCCGCGATGGCGAAGCGGCCGAAGCATGGCTGTGCTACGGCCTGGGCGACGTCGTGCTGCTCAAGCAGATGATCGAGCAGTCCGAAGCCGGCGAGGAACGCAAGCAGCTGGAGCGGTCCAAGCTCGACCACCTGCTCGGCTATTGCGAATCCATGCAATGCCGCCGCCAGGTGCTGCTGGCCGGCTTCGGGGAGACCTATCCCCGCCCCTGCGGCAACTGCGACAACTGCCTGACCCCGCCAGCGGCATGGGACGCGACGGTTCCCGCGCAGAAGGCACTGAGCTGCGTCTACCGCAGCGGCCAGCGCTACGGCGTCAGCCACCTGATCGACATCCTGCGCGGCAGCGAGAACGAGAAGGTGCGCCAGCAAGGTCATGACCAGCTCAGCACCTACGCCATCGGCCGCGACCTGGATGCACGGACCTGGCGCAGCGTATTCCGCCAGCTGGTGGCCGCCAGCCTGCTCGAAGTGGACAGCGAAGGCCACGGCGGCCTGCGCCTGACCGATGCCAGCCGCGACGTACTGAAGGGCCGCCGCACGGTGAACATGCGCCGCGAGGCTGCGACCAGCGCCGGCCGCGAACGCAGCGCGCAGCGCACCGGCCTGTCTGTCCCCCCGCAGGATCTGGCCCTGTTCAATGCCCTGCGCGGCCTGCGTGCCGAACTGGCCCGCGAGCAGAACGTGCCGGCCTTCGTGATCTTCCACGACAGTACCCTGCGCAACATCGCCGAACAGCGCCCCACCAGCCTGGACGAGCTGGCCCGGGTCGGCGGCATCGGTGGCACCAAGCTGAGCCGCTATGGTCCGCGCCTGGTGGAAATCGTGCGCGAAGAGGGGTAGCGCCGGGCCTCCTGTAGAGCCGAGCCCACGCTCGGCTGTTGCCGCAGAAGCAGCCAAGCGCGGGCTCGGCTCTACATTGGTGCCGCTCCAATCTTGAACCGGCCATTCAGCCGGAAGTGCATCCGGGCCCGCTTGCGGCTAGATTAGCGCCATGTCCCTGGCCTCGACCCTGCTCCGCGTCGTGCTCATGCTCAGCCTGTTGCTCAACGGGCTGAACGCGGCCATGGCCAGCGGTCATGAGGAGATGGGCCGCATGGCCCACGTGATGATGGCGACGATGGCGGGCGACGCCGACTGCCATCACCACGCCGCCATGTCCGCCGACGAGGCGCCGCAGGCCCAACCGGCGGCCCACGATGCGCATTGCCAGATCAAGGACTGCCTGCGCAGCTGTGCCCAGCATCCCCTGCTGGCGGTGCAGGCGCTGCCCTTCATGGCCGGTCCCGGCCTGTCGCTGACACCGCAGCCGATGCCGGCCAACGGCCGCCCGGCGCCGCCGTTGCCGCCACTTTCCCGCCCCCCCATCGCCTGATCCACACGCGTCGTGCGCCACGCGCACTCAAGCCGGCCCGCTGCCGGCGTCCTACCGTGTCTGGAGTCACCACCATGAATACCCGCATTCCCCCCGGCCCGGGCGCCCTGCCCATGCCGTCGCGCCGCCTGTTCGTTCAGGGTCTCGCCGCTGGCGGCGTGGTTGCCGGCATCGCCTCGGTCGGCGTGCCGCTGCGAGCGCTCGCTGCGGCCAGTGCCGCCCCGCGCCTGGCCGGCGCACCGGCCGTGCTGACCGATACCCGCCTGGAACTGGCCATCGGCGAATCGCTGGCCAACTTCACCGGTCGCACCCGGCCGGCGATCACCGTCAACGGCTCACTGCCGGCACCGATCCTGCGCTGGCGCGAGGGCCAGACCGTGGATCTGTTCGTACGCAATACGCTGGACCGCCACCCGACCTCGATCCACTGGCACGGAATCCTGCTGCCGGCCAACATGGACGGCGTCCCGGGCCTGAGCTTCAACGGCATCGGTCCCGGCGAGACCTACCACTACCACTTCCAGCTCAAGCAGTCGGGCACGTACTGGTATCACAGCCATTCGATGTTCCAGGAGCAGGCCGGCCTGTATGGCGCACTGATCATCGACCCGGCCGAGCCGGCCCCGTACCGGCACGACCGCGAGCACGTGATCATGCTGTCGGACTGGACCGACATGGACCCGGGTGCACTGTTCCGGCGCATGAAGAAGCTCGCCGAGCACGACAACTACTACAAGCGCACCCTGCCCGACTTCGTGCGCGATGTGCGCCGCGATGGCTGGTCTGCGGCGCTGTCCGACCGCGGCATGTGGGGACGGATGCGGATGACACCCACCGACATCTCCGACATCAACGCGCATACGTACACCTACCTGATGAACGGCACCGCGCCGGCCGGCAACTGGACCGGGCTGTTCCGCACTGGCGAGAAGGTGCTGCTGCGCTTCATCAACGGCGCCTCGATGACCTACTTCGACGTGCGCATTCCCGGCCTGAAGATGACCGTGGTCGCTGCCGATGGCCAGTACATCCATCCGGTCAGCATCGATGAGTTCCGCATCGCCCCCGCCGAGACCTACGACGTGCTGGTCGAACCCAGCGGGCAGGATGCGTTCACCATCTTCTGCCAGGACATGGGCCGCACCGGCTACGCGGCCGGCACCCTGGCCGTGCGCCACGGCCTGCAGGCGCCGGTTCCCGCCCGCGACCCGCGCCCGCTGCTGACGATGAGCGATATGGGTCACGACATGGGCGGCGGTCACGGCGGTCATGACATGGCCGCGATGAAAGGCATGGAAGGCGGCTGCGGCGCCAGCATGGGGCACGGCGCGCATGGCGGCGCGACGACCACCGGCAAGGCACCGCAGCACCCGGCCAGCGAACGCAACAATCCGCTGGTGGACATGCAGAGCTCGGCCACCGATCCCAAGCTGGACGATCCCGGCATCGGCCTGCGCGACAACGGCCGCCAGGTGCTGACCTACGGCGCGATGCGCAGCCTGTTCGAGGACCCCGATGGCCGCGAGCCCAGCCGTGAGATCGAGCTGCACCTGACCGGCCACATGGAGAAGTTCTCCTGGTCGTTCGACGGCATTCCATTCGCCAGCGCCGAGCCACTGCGGCTGAACTACGGCGAGCGCATGCGCATCGTGCTGGTCAACGACACGATGATGCAGCATCCGATCCACCTGCATGGCGTCTGGAGCGACGTGGAGGACGCGCAGGGCAACTTCCAGCTGCGCAAGCACACGGTGGACATGCCGCCGGGCACCCGCCGCAGCTACCGCGTGCGCGCCGATGCGCTCGGCCGCTGGGCCTATCACTGCCACCTGCTCTACCACATGGAAGCGGGGATGATGCGCGAAGTGAGGATCGAAGAATGAAGCGCTCCCTTTTCTCCCCCAGCCTGCTGGCAATGGCCCTGACCGTCGCACTGCCTGCTTTCGCACAGTCGCACGCGGGCCATGACATGCCCACGCCCGCACCGGCACCGGCGCCGAAGACCAAGCAGCCCACTGCCGAAGACGCGGTTGATCACTCGAAGATGGATCATTCGACGATGGATCACTCGAAGATGGATCATTCGAAGATGGATCATTCGACGATGGGCCACGGCACGTCCGCGCCGACCGAGCCGCGCGAGCCGATTCCAGTGCCCACCGACGCCGATCGTGCCGCCGCGTTCCCGCCCATCGCCCATGGCGCGATGGAGCATGCGCCGGAAATCAACAGCCTGCTGCTGATCGACCGCCTGGAGCACTGGGATGGCAAAAACAGCAACGGCCAGGCCTGGGAGGCCACCGGCTGGATCGGCGGCAACATCAACCGCCTGTGGCTGCGCACCGATGGCGAGCGCAGTGAGGGCCGCACCGAATCCTCGGCGGTGGAAGCACTGTACGGGCGCAGCGTGTCGCCCTGGTGGGATGTGCTGGTGGGTGTCCGCCAGGACTTCCGCCCCGCCGATTCCCGAACCTGGGCGGCCATCGGCATCCAGGGCCTGGCGCCGTACAAGTTCGAGAGTTCGGCCACGCTCTATGCCGGCTCCGGCGGACAGCTGCTGGCCAAGGCCGAAGTGGAGTACGACGTGCTGCTGACCAACCGGCTGATCCTGCAGCCGCTGGTGGAGGCCACCGTGGCCAGCAAGGACGAACCGGAGCACGGCATCGGGCGCGGCCTGAACAAGGTCGAGGCCGGACTGCGCCTGCGCTACGAGTTCAGCCGCCGCTTCGCGCCTTACATCGGTATCACCCATGAGCGCAGTTTCGGCGATACCGCCGACTATGCCGGCGACCACGCGCGCGACACGCGCTGGGTAGCGGGCGTGCGCATGTGGTTCTAGTCGGCACAATGCGTGCAGCAGCCGGCCCCCGGTGAGACCCGGGGCCGCGAAACAGCGGCCCGGTGTTTAGCAGCGTTGATAATTGGCATTGACAAACCCCCCGCCCCCATAGCCCACCCAGAAGCGCGCAAAGCGAAAGCCCAAGCCCC
>NZ_JBRRES010000057.1:0-18720 GCF_056760395.1 Stenotrophomonas sp. STEN009
GCAGGATTACGTGGTCATCCCGTTCCGGCGGCCGGACGAACCGCGCGGCTGAGGTGGGATGGGTCCCGGGCGGGGGCCCCCGGGGGGGGGGGAACGCCGGCCCGGGGGGGGGGGGGGCGGGCCCCCGGGGGGGGGGGGGGGGCGGCCGCGGGGGCCGGGGGGGGGGCCCAGGGTGACGCCCGCGGCGCGCGTCAGAAGATATCGAACGCAGCCGCGTCGGCCTGCGGGGTATTGAGGTTGAGGTCGTAGTCCGTCAGGCGATCCATGTCCTCCACCTTGACCCACTCGGTCGCGCCGTTGAGCGTGGTCTGCACCATGCCGCCGGGCGGGTCGTTCTGCGCGATCGGCGTGTCCTTCAGCGCGGTGCGCATGTACTCGATCCAGATCGGCAGCGCTGCCTTGCCACCGTATTCGCGGTAACCCAGCGAACGGAAGTCATCGCGGCCCACCCACACGGTGGTCACATACGGGCCGCCGAAGCCGGAGAACCAGGCATCGCGGTGGTCGTTGGTGGAGCCGGTCTTGCCGCCCACGTCCTCGCGGCCGAGCACCTTGGCCTGGGTACCGGTACCGCGCTGGACCACATCGCGCATCATCGACACCAGCTGGTAGGCGGTGCGTGCATCGATCGCGCGCGGCGCGGTGCGCGCATCCGGGTTGACCGGTGCGGCAGCGGTTTCGGTGGTGGCCTGCGCCTTGGCGGCGGCCGGGTCCGGCGTGGGGGCCGGGGCACCGAAGTTGAAGCCGTCCACGACCTGGCTGACCGGCTGGTCGCTGCTGCCGGCACAGTCGCGGCAGGCCAGTGCCGGGTTTTCCTTGAACACCAGGTTGCCGTCGCGGTCGTTCACCTGATCGATCAGCCAGGTGTCCACGCGCGAGCCGCCGTTGGCGAACACGGCATAGCCACGGGCCACCGACAGCGGGGTCAGCGAGGCGGTGCCGAGCGACATCGACAGGTTCGGCGGCAGCTCCGATTCGGCGAAGCCGAACTCGCTGATGTACTTGCGGGCGTAGTCCACGCCCATGCCGTCGAGCAGGCGTACCGAGACCAGGTTGCGCGACTGCACCAGGGCTTCGCGCAGGCGCATCGGGCCGCGGAAGCCACCGCCATCGTTCTGCGGTGCCCAGGTCTTGCCGCGGCGGTCGCGGAACACGACCGGGGCATCAAGCACGATCGAAGCCGGGTTGTAACCCTTGTCGAACGCTGCGGCATAGACGAACGGCTTGAAGCTCGAACCGGGCTGGCGACGGGCCTGGGTGGCGCGGTTGAACTTGTTGCCGGAGAAGCTGAAACCGCCGACCAGCGCCTTCAGCGCACCGCTGTGGGCATCCAGCGAGACCAGCGCGGACTGACCGCGCGGGATCTGGTCCAGCAGCCACTCGCCCTCCTTGTCGCCGGCGCGCACACGCACGATGTCGCCGCGCTGCACCAGCTTGCCGGGGGTCTTGTTGGTCCACCGGGCGGCACCGGCCGGCAGCACGATCTCGCTGCGGTTGGCCAGCACCACCGTGGCGCTGCCATCGGCACCGGCGCTGGCAACGATCGCCGGCAGCAGGCCTGCCTGCGCCGGGATGCCGCGCAGATGTTCGGCCAGAGCTGCGGCATCGTCGTCGGCCCCCAGCTGCACCTGCTTCTCCACGCCGTGCCAGCCGTGGCGGTGGTCATACAGCAGCAGGCCGTCACGCACCGACAGGTTGGCCGCGGTCTGCAGGGTCGAATCGATGGTGGTGGTGACGTGGTATCCCTTGTTGACCACATCGCCGCCGAAGCGCGCGATCATCTCCTGGCGCACCAGTTCGGCCACGTAGGGCGCCTCGACCTGCACCGGCGGCTCATGCGCGGTGGCATGCATCGGCACGGCCTTGGCCGCATCGGCCTCGGCCTGGCTGACGAACTTCAGATCGGCCATGCGCTGCAGCACATAGTTGTCGCGGCGCTGGCGGGCGCGTTCCGGGTTGGAGATCGGGTTGCCGGAGGAGGGGAACTTCGGGATGCCGGCCAGCGAGGCCATCTCATCCAGGTCCAGCTCGGCCAGCTTCTTGCCGTAGTAGAACTCCGCTGCCGCGGCCACACCGTAGGCACGGTTGCCGAAGAAGCTCTTGTTCAGGTACAGCTCGAAGATCTCGTCCTTGCTCAGCTCGGACTCGATCTTGCGGGCCAGCAGGATCTCGGCCAGCTTGCGGGTGTAGCTGTACTCGGAACTGAGGAAGAACTGGCGGGCCACCTGCTGGGTGATGGTGGACCCGCCGGGCACGCGCTTGTCGTTGGTGGTGGCCAGCAGCCACACCGCGCGGGCGATGCCCTTGTAGTCCACGCCGCCATGTTCATAGAAGCGGGCGTCCTCGGTGGCCAGGAAAGCCTGCTTGAGCTTCTCCGGCACGTCCTTCATGGTGACCGGGGTGCGCCGGGTCTCGCCGAACACCGCCATCAGCTTGCCGTCGGCGGCATAGACGTACATCGGCTCCTGCATCTCCACGTCGCGCAGGGTCTGCACGTCGGGGAGCTTGGAGGACACAGCGTAGTAGAGACCGCCCACAGCGGCCGCACCGATCAGCGCCAGGACCAGGACAATCAGGAAGATCCAGCGCAGCCAGCGGCGGAGTCGAGTCATCGGGTTCAGATTCCGATTGCGAATTTCGTGGTCGCAGAGTATAGATTACGCAAGGTGGCGGCTGGGGTCGGCACCGGGGAGCGCAAGGGGAAACGCCAGGGGCTGCATCGTGAACCTGTGAGGGAATTCACAGCAGGGCGGTTGCCATTTGCTAAGAATACGTTATTAATGCGCGGTCGCAGTTCTTGCGTCCAAGTGCCCGTCGGCAGGGGAGAAACCGTGGGGCTCATCCCAAAAAGTCAGTCGCCGCTTATTGGCGTCGACATCAGTTCGACTGCGGTAAAGCTGTTGCAGCTTTCCCGCAGTGGCAATCGTTTCCGTGTGGAACATTACGCCGTGGAACCACTGCCGCCGAATGCGGTCGTGGAGAAGAACATCGTCGAGGTGGAGGCCGTGGGTGAGGCCATCCGCCGGGCGTTGAACCGTTCCGGCAGCAAGGCGAAGCAGGCCGCCGCCGCCGTGGCCGGCTCGGCCGTGATCACCAAGGTGATCCCGATGCCGGCCGAGCTCGACGAGAACGACATGGAAGCGCAGATCGAGCTGGAAGCGGTCAACTACATTCCCTATCCGATCGAGGAAGTGAACCTGGACTTCGAGGTGATCGGGGTGATCCCGAACAACCCGGAGATGGTCCAGGTGCTGCTGGCCGCGTCGCGGTCCGAGAATGTGGAACTGCGCCAGTCGGCGCTGGAACTCGGCGGCCTGCAGGCCAAGGTGATGGACGTGGAGGCCTTCGCGGTCGAGAACGCCTTCGCCCTGGTTGCCAGTGAGCTGCCGGTGTCCACCGACGGCGTGGTCGCGCTGGTCGACATCGGCGCCACGATGACCACCCTGAACGTCCTGCGCGGCGGGCGCAGCCTGTACAGCCGCGAACAGGTGTTCGGCGGCAAGCAGCTGACCGACGAGATCATGCGCCGCTACGGCCTGAGCTACGAGGAAGCCGGCCTGGCCAAGCGCCAGGGCGGGCTGCCGGAAAGCTACGAGATGGAAGTGCTGGAGCCGTTCAAGGAAGCCACGGTCCAGCAGATCAGCCGCCTGTTGCAGTTCTTCTACGCCGGCAGCGAATTCAATCGTGTCGATCATATCGTGCTGGCCGGAGGCTGCGCGGTTCTTGGGGGCCTGCCGGAAATGGTCGAGGAGCAGCTGGGTGTGCCGACCGTGGTCGCCAATCCGCTGGCGCAGATGACGCTGGGACCGAAGGTGAACGCGCATGCGCTGGCCCAGGATGCTCCCGCGCTGATGATCGCGACCGGTCTGGCGCTGAGGAGCTTCGACTGATGGCACGCATCAACCTGTTGCCCTGGCGCGCCGAACGGCGCAAGCAACGCCAGCGCGAGTTCTACGCAATGCTGGGCATGGCCGCCGTGGGTGGCCTGCTGCTGTCGCTGATGATCTGGTTCTACTACGACCGCCAGGTCAGCGGCCAGATGGACCGCAATGCCTACCTGCAGGCCGAGATCGACAAGGTCAAGGAGCAGAACAAGGAGATCGACCGCCTCGACGCGCAGAAGGAGCGGCTGCTGGCGCGCAAGAAGGTGATCGAGGAACTGCAGGCCAAGCGCTCGCAGATGGTCCACCTGTTCGACGCGCTGGTGCGCACCATTCCCGATGGCGTCGTGCTGACCGCCCTGAAGCAGGAAGGGGACACCCTTACCCTGGAAGGCCGCACCCAGTCCAACGCCCGCGTTTCGGCGTACATGCGCAACCTGGAGACGTCCGGCTGGATGGCCAGTCCGGAGCTGTCGATCATCGAGGCGCGTGAGCCGGACAAGGACAAGGACGGTCGCCCGGGCCCGGTATCGGACATCAAGGCGCTGCCGTATGTGTTCGTGGTCAAGGTGAAGCTGCCGGCGCAGAGCGAGGAGGCCACCGCGCCGCCGGGCCTGAATGCCGATGGCACCGTGGCACCGGCCGCAGCCGCCGAACCGGTCGCACCGCTGTCGGCCGCGCCCGAAGCCGCCGCGCCCGCCGCACCGGCCACCGCACCCGCACCCGCCACCACGCCGCCCCCGGCAACGGCCCCGCCGGCCGCTGCGCCGGCCAAGCCGGAGGGCAGCCGCCTGGCACAGCCGCCGCAGGCCTTCCACGCCCCGTTGCAGGGGGATCGCGCATGAGCCAGAAGATCGATCTCAAGAACCTGGATTTCAACGACATCGGCAACTGGCCGCAGAAGGCCAAGATCGTCTTCTGCGCGCTGCTGGCGCTGGTCATCATGTTCGTGGCGTGGATGCTGCTGATCAGTGGCAAGCGCGAGGAACTGGAGGGCCTGGAGCGGCAGGAGACCGAGCTGCGCACCGAGTTCACCAAGCAGCAGGAACGTGCGGTGAACCTGGCGCCGCTGAAGCAGCAGCTGGCACAGATGGAGCAGGTGCTGCAGCAGATGCTGCGGCAGCTGCCGAGCAGGACCGAAATGCCGGACCTGATCATCGACATCTCGCAGACCGCGTTGTCCAGCGGCCTGTCCAACGAGCTGTTCGAACCCGAGTCCGAGCAGATCAAGGAGTTCTACGCCGAGAAGCCGATCAAGCTGCGGATGGTGGGCAGCTACCACCAGTTCGGTGCGTTCGTCAGCGGCGTGGCTTCGTTGCCGCGGGTGGTCATCCTGACCATGCACGACATCAACCTCAAGCCCAAGGACAAGACCAGCGGCAACGTCCGCGCAGGTGCGCTGGAGCTGTCCGGCACGGTCAAGACCTACCGGTATCTGGACGAAGCCGAAGTGCAGGCGCAGCAGAGCGCTGACGCCGGCAAGGAGGGCGGGAAGTGATGCGCGCACAGATCGTACGCGGGTCGATGGTGCTGGCGGTCCTGCTGCTGGCCGGCTGTGGCCGCGGCGTGACCAGCACGCCGGGCGATGCGCCGAACCTGGAGAAGTGGGTGGAGGGCGAGCGTGCGCGACCGGCGCAGCCGCTGGAGCCGCTGCCGGTGATGCAGCAGTTCGAGACCTTCGAATACTCCGCGCAGGGCATGCGCGATCCGTTCACCGATGCCTGGACCAATCCGCAGCAGGGGAACGGCGGATTGCGACCGGACCCGAACCGGCGCAAGGAGCCCCTGGAGGGCTTCCCGCTGGACGCACTGGACATGGTCGGCACCATCGGCACCGGCGGCAGCACCGTCGCGCTGGTGATGGGGCCGGACAAGGTCACCTACCGGGTCCGCCCGGGCGGCTACCTGGGGCAGAGCGACGGGCGGGTCACCGCGGTCTTCGAGGACCGCGTTGAACTGATCGAACTGGTGCCGGATGGCGCGGGTGGTTGGCTGGAACGGCCAGCGACGCTCGCGCTGGAAGATCAATGATCGTTTACTGGGGATAGCACGATGACCTTTCACCAAGCCAAGGGGCTGCGTCCCATCCGGCGCTCTACCTTGAACCGTGTCAGCGCGCTGGGAGTCGCGCTGATGCTGGCCTGCGCTCCGGCGCTGGCCGCCGCACCGGCGGAGAAACCGGCCAGCACCGCGGTGGCCCCTTCGGCCCCGGCGACAACTGGCCTGTCGGTGTCCAAGATCGATTTCAAGCGCGGCGATGACGGCGTCGGCCGCCTGATCCTGCAGTTCGACGGCCAGGGCGCGATTCCCGACCTGCGCACGCAGGGCAGCAACGTCGTGGTCGACGTGGGCAACGCGCGCCTGCCGGCCAACCTGCAGAAGCCGATGAACGTGGTCGACTTTGCCACGCCCGTGCAGCGCATCGATGCCAAGCCATCGGGCGCCGGGACCCAGCTGGTGCTGAGCACGGCGGGTACGGTGGAGTCGCTGGCCTACCAGAGCGGCAACGAATACGTGGTCGAGATCAGTCCGCGACAGGCGCCCGCCGCCGTCGGTGCGGTCAACGCCGGTACGGTCACCCAGGCGGCGA
Organism: Stenotrophomonas sp. STEN009; assembly: GCF_056760395.1. NCBI lineage: Bacteria > Pseudomonadati > Pseudomonadota > Gammaproteobacteria > Lysobacterales > Lysobacteraceae > Stenotrophomonas > Stenotrophomonas sp. STEN009. The sequence continues at coordinate 6,472 of NZ_JBRRES010000057.1, forward strand.
AGGCCGTCGGCCAGCGTGGCTACTCGGGCAAGCCGGTCACCTTCAACTTCCAGGACGTGCCGGTGCGCACGGTGCTGCAGTTGATCGCCGAAGAATCCAACCTCAATGTCGTGGCGTCCGATTCGGTGCAGGGCAACGTGACCCTGCGCCTGGTCAACGTTCCGTGGGACCAGGCGCTGGACATCGTGCTGCGCGCGAAGGGCCTGGACAAGCGTCGCGATGGCAGCGTGATCTGGGTCGCGCCGCAGGCCGAGCTGGCCAAGTTCGAGCAGGAGAAGGAAGACGCCCGCATCGCCATCGAGAACCGCGAAGACCTGGTGACCGATTACGTGCAGATCAACTACCACAGCGCCACGCAGATCTTCAAAGCGCTGACCGAGGCCAAGGGCATCGGCGGCGGTGGTGGTGGTGGAAGTGGCGGTTCCTCGTCGCAGGAGGAAAGCGGGTTCCTGTCCACGCGCGGCCGCATCGTTGCCGACGAGCGCACCAACACGCTGATGATCAGCGACATCCCCAAGAAGATCGCACGCATGCGCGAACTGATCGGGGTGATCGATCGTCCAGTGGACCAGGTGCTGATCGAAAGCCGCATCGTGATCGCCACCGACACCTTCGCCCGCGAACTGGGTGCGAAGTTCGGCATCAGCGGCAGCCGCGACAATGTCTACTTCAGCGGCAGCCTCGACGCCAACGCCAAGACCCGCAAATCGCAGGTCGATACCGCGCTGGAAAATGCCAAGGCCGTGCGTGAGTGGCAGGCCGGTGGCAGTGTCGGTCCGGCACCGGTGCCGACCGGCTCGACCATCGAGCGTGGCCTGAACTGGAACCTGCCGGTGGCCCTGGCCAACAACCCGGGTTCGCTGGCGCTGTCGATCCTCAACGCGGGCTACCTGCTGGATGTCGAGTTGTCGGCCATGCAGGAGGAATCGCGTGGCGAAGTGATCTCCAATCCGCGCGTGGTCACCACCAACCAGCGCGAGGCGATGATCAAGCAGGGCAAGGAGATCGGCTACGTCACCATCAGCGGTACCGGTGCCGCCGGGGGCGCGGGTTCGACGCCGAACGTGCAGTTCAAGGAAGTCGTGCTGGAGCTGCGGGTGACCCCGACGATCACCAATGACAACCGCGTGTTCCTGAACATGCAGGTCAAGAAGGATGAAGTCGATCGCCTGATCGAACTGCAGGGCTACGGTACGGTGCCGTCGATCAACCGCCGCGAAGTCAATACCGCGGTGCTGGTCGAGGACGGCCAGACCGTGGTGATCGGCGGTGTGTACGAGTTCACCGATCGCAACAGCATCAGCAAGGTGCCGTTCCTGGGCGATGTGCCGTTCCTGGGCAATCTGTTCAAGAAGCGCGGTCGCAACAAGGACAAGGCCGAGCTGCTGGTGTTCGTGACGCCGAAGGTGCTGCGCGTGGCCAAGCAGAACTGATCCACCGCCTGCAGCAGGTGCGAAACGGGGCCGCCATGTGCGGCCCCGTCTGCGTTGCGGCCATGCAGCCACGCAGGGCGTGGACGCTGTTCAGCGTCTCTTGATGCCATCGCCGGGGCACCCTGCGATGATGTCGGGAACCCGTGCCGTCCTGTGCCGGTCAAAGGCCCTCATGAACCTGCCCCCGCCGATGCCCGAATCTGCAATGCCGGCTGCCACGCCGGCCACGTCCCGCCTGCACGCGGCGTTCAACACGTTGCGCGAGGCGCTGTCGGCCGAGATCGTCGGCCAGGCCGCCCTGGTCGAGCGCCTGCTGATCGCGCTGCTGGCCGATGGCCATCTGCTCGTGGAGGGCGCGCCCGGGTTGGCCAAGACCACCGCCATCCGCGCCCTGGCAGCGCGCCTGGAGGCCGATTTCGCGCGCGTGCAGTTCACCCCGGACCTGTTGCCTGCCGATCTGACCGGTACCGAGATCTGGCGCCCGCAGGAAGGCCGTTTCGAATTCGTGCCGGGCCCGATCTTCCATCCGATCCTGCTGGCCGATGAAATCAATCGTGCACCGGCCAAGGTGCAGTCGGCGCTGCTGGAAGCGATGGGCGAGCGCCAGGTCACCGTGGGTCGCCACACCTATGCGTTGCCCTCGTTGTTCCTGGTGATGGCCACGCAGAACCCGATCGAGCAGGAGGGCACGTTCCCGTTGCCCGAAGCGCAGCTGGACCGCTTCCTGATGCATGTGCGCATCGGGTATCCGGACCAGACGGCCGAGGCGGAAATCCTGCGGCTGGCGCGCGAACGTGCGCGCGGCGCGCTGGGTGAAGCCCCGGCGGCCCCGGAGAAAATGCCGATGCAGGATGTCTTCCAGGCGCGTCGCCAGGTACTGGACCTGCACATGGCACCGGCCCTGGAACGCTACCTGGTGGAGCTGGTGCTGGCCTCCCGCGATCCGGCCCGCTACGACCCCGCGCTGGGCCGTCGCATCGCGTGGGGCGCAAGCCCGCGCGGTTCGATCGCGCTGGAGCGTTGCGCGCGTGCGCGCGCATGGTTGGCCGGCCGTGACTTCGTCACCCCTGATGACGTGCGTGCGGTGGCTGCGGACGTGCTGCGCCACCGCGTGCTGCCGAGCTACGAGGCGACCGCCGAAGGCTGGGATGGCGAACGGCTGGTGCAGGAACTGCTGGCCCGGGTGCCGGCACCCTGAGCCTGCGCATGACCGATACATCCCAGGAGCATGGAGTGTCCGCCAGCGAAGGCGATGGACTGCGCCCGCAGCTGGCCGAGCTGGTGGCGCTGCGCCGTCTGGCCCAGCGTCCGCCGCCGCCCCGTCGCGGCCGCGCCGGCAATGCGGGGCAGGCACCGTCGCCGCTGCGCGGGCGCGGCATGGAGTACGCGGAATCGCGCGAGTACGTCGCCGGTGACGATGCCCGTCATATCGACTGGCGCGTGACCGCGCGCACCGGTCGTGCCCATACCAAGCTGTTCCAGGCCGAACGCGAACGGGTCAGTCTGATCGTGGCCGATACCTCACCCGCGCTGTACTTCGGCACCCGCGTGCGTTTCAAGTCGGTGCAGGCTGCGCGTGCCGGTGCAGTCGCCGCCTGGTCGGCGCAGCGCCGCGGCGACCGCATCGGTGCGCTGCGCGGCAGTGACCGCGAAGCGCCGGTAGCGCCAGCCGGCGGACCACGTGGCGTGCTGCGCGTGCTCGACGCGCTGACGCGCTGGTATGCGCAACCTCCGGCCGATGATCTGGGTCTGGAGCGCGCGCTGGACCACGCGGCGCGCGTTCTGCGTCCGGGTGCACGGCTGCTGGTGCTGGCCGACCCGCAGCAGGCCATCCGCATTGCGCCGGCGCGATGGGGAGCGCTGGCCCAGCATCACGACCTCAGCCTGGTGCTGCTGGTCGATCCGCTGGAGCTGCAGCCACCGTCGGCGCCCCTGCAGTTCCTTGCCGCCCAGCAGCGCATCGGACTGGACCTGCGCCGCGGCGACGTGCAGGCGCAGTGGCATGCGCATTTCGTTGAACCGCTGCAGGAACTGCAGCGCCAGCTGGGGGCACGCCGCATCGATGTGCAGGTACTGAGCAGTGATGCGGCCAGCGATGCCTGGCTGGCGCCGGCGCCTACCGAGGTACCCGCATGAGCGCAGCGCTGCCCCTGCGCGATGTGCAGCTGCCACCGGCACCGTCGTGGTGGCCACCGGCCCCCGGCTATCTGATGATCGGGGCGGTTCTGCTGCTGGCGCTGCTGATCCTCGCCCTGCTGTGGTGGCGTCGCCGTCGGCATCAGCAGCGCTGGTTGCAGGCGTTTGATCGCGAGCTGGCGGGCGCGACCGATGCCGCCGCTGAGGTGGCGGCCATTGCGGGCCTGCTGCGCCGTGCCGCGCGTCAGGCACGGCCGGGCAGCGAAGCGTTGCATGACCACGCCTGGTGGCAGCGGGTGGATCCGCAGGCGACGTTGCCGGCGGCGCAGCGCGATCTGCTTGCCGAGGGCGCGTACCGGCCGCAGGTGGATGCGGCCGATGTCGCAGTGCTGCGCCGCTGGGCACGCGGACGTTACCTGGCGATGCTGCAGGAGCGGCGCCGATGAGTGCGCTGGCGAGTTACTGGCCCTGGCCGGACCTGCAGCTGGCCTGGCCATTGGCGCTGTTGGCGGTGCCGTTGCCGTTGCTGATGCTGGCCTGGAAGCGCCGTGCCGCCCCCGGCGCTGCGCTGCGCGTGCCCTATGCCGCGACCGAACTGGAGGCCCTGGCCGGAGCAGGCCGTATCGATGCGCACAGGTGGCGTGCGCTGCTGCTGTGGCTGGGCTGGATCGCGCTGTGCGTGGCGCTGGCGCGGCCGCAGCAGTTGGGCGAGGCGATCACACCGCCGCTGCAGGGGCGCCAGATGATGCTGGCGATGGACGTGTCCGGCAGCATGGGCGAGGCCGACATGGTGCTCGGCGGTCAGGCCGTCGATCGGCTGACCGCCGCCAAGGCCGTGCTGGCCGACTTTCTTGACCGTCGTGCAGGCGATCGCATCGGCCTGCTGATCTTTGGTGATCGGGCCTATACGCTGACCCCGCTCACTGCCGACCTGGCCAGCGTCCGCGACCAGCTGCGCGACAGCGTGGTCGGCCTGGCCGGGCGCGAGACCGCCATCGGCGATGCCATCGGCCTTGCAGTCAAGCGCCTGCGCGGCCAGCCCGAGGGCCAGCGTGTGCTGATCCTGCTCACCGATGGCGTCAGCAATGCAGGCGTGCTGGAACCGCTGCGTGCGGCGGAGGTAGCGCGTGCCGAGGGCGTGCGCATCCACACCGTCGCCTTTGGCGGCGATGGCAGCATGCGCTTTCTCGGAATTCCGATTTCCGCCGACCAGGACCCGGTGGACGAGGCGACGCTCAGGCAGATCGCCCGGATGACCGGCGGCCAGTTCTTCCGCGCCCGCGACACTGCCGAGCTTGCAGGCATCTATGCCGAGCTGGACCGGCTGGAGCCCATCGCGGCGAAGGGGCCGGCCCTGCGCCCGCGCGATGAGCGTTATCCCTGGCCGCTGGGCGTGGCGCTGCTGCTCGGTGCGCTTGCGTGGGCATGGCCGGAGCGTCGTCGATGATCGCCCTGGCATCCCATCTGCCGGACTGGAACGCGCTGCATTTCCTGCGGCCTGACTGGCTGTGGGCGTTGGCCGCGCTGCCGTTGATCGTGGCCGTAGCGGTGTATCGACAGCGCCGCAGCGATGCATGGCGGCAGGCGGTCGATGCCCATCTGCTGCCCCATCTGCTGGCGTCGGGGCAGCGCCGTCGCATGCGCCTGCCGTGGCCGCAGCTGCTGGGCTGGACGCTGGCGTGCCTGGCCCTGGCCGGGCCCAGCTGGCGACAGCAGGCGCAGCCGATGTTCCAGGCCAGCGCACCGTTGCTGGTGGTGCTGGACCTGTCCAGCCGGATCACCGCCACCGACCTGCCGCCGTCGCGCCTGCTGCAGGCGCGGGCCAAGATCGGCACGTTGCTGCGCGCCCGCGAGGGTGGCCAGGTTGGGCTGATCGTCTATGCGGACGATGCCTATACCGTCGCTCCGTTGACCGAGGATGCCAGCAATGTCGCGCTCTATCTGGACGCGCTGTCGCCGGATGTCATGCCGCGCGATGGCCAGCGTGCCGATCGTGGCATCGATTGGGCGACACGGCTGATGCGGCAGACCGGCACGCCCCAGGGGCAGATCCTGGTGGTCACCGACCAGGCTGACGATGAGGCCGAACTCGCTGCTTCGCAGGCCCGCAGCCTGGGGCTGCAGGTGTCGGTGCTGGGTCTGGGAACTCCGGGCGGTGCCGCGTACCGCGACAGCAGCGGCCAGATCCGCCAGGCCGCGCTGGACGAAGGCCGCCTGCGCGCCGTGGCGACGGCCGGCGGCGGCCGCTATGTGCGGATCGCCGCCGATGAGCGCGACCTGCGCGCGCTGGGTGTGCTCGATGCCCGTGAGGGCACAGCGCTGCAGCGGCCGGGTACCGGTCACCAATGGCGCGACGAAGGCTTCTGGTTGCTGCCGCCGTTGATGCTGCTTGCGTTGCTGGCGTTCCGACGGCGTGCGCTGCTGGCTGCCGTGCTGGCGGTCGGCCTGTTGCCGTGGACGGACGGCGCGCAGGCGCAAGCGCAGGCACAGACGCGGCCGGTGCAGGGCACGCTGTGGAAGCGGGCGGACCAGGTGCAGCATCAGCGTCTGGCCGAAGGCGTACAGGCCTACCGCCAGGGTGACTTCGCACGTGCCCGGCAGCAGTTCGAAGGGCTCGACACCGCGGCCGGCTGGTACAACCTCGGCAATGTGCTGGCCCGCCAGGGCCAGTACGACGATGCCATAGCGGCCTACGATCGCGCACTGGCCCTGCACCCGGGGATGGCCGACGCGGTGGCCAACCGGGCTGTTGTGGATGCTGCACGCAAGCGCAAGCCGCCGGGTGGCCAGCGGCAGAACCCGGGACAGCAGAATCCGCCCCGGAAGCCGTCCTCGACGCCGCAGGATCAGCAGGGCCAGCCACAGCAGGGCCAGCCGTCGGGGCAGGGACAGCCGCAGGCGCCCTCGCAGCGCCCCCCGCCCTCAGACGCCGGCGCCCAGCCGCAACCGCGGCCCGGTGAGCGTGGTGATCAGGGACCGCCGTCACCGCCCCAGGCCGAGGACGCCCATGCGCAGGCCGAGGCCGACGCGCAGCAGCGACAGCGCATGCAGCAGGCCATCGAACAGGGGCGCGAGGGCCGGGAGAAGAGTGATCCGACCGTGGCGGGCGATGACGGCCGCACGCCGCGCCAGCGCGAGGAACAACAGGCGGTGGACGCCTGGATGCGGCGCGTGCCGGATGATCCGGGCGCGTTGCTGCGTGCCAAGTTCCAGCTGGAAAACGAACGCAGGAAGAGGGAAGGGCGATGAACATGCACGGCCTACGCCGGTGTGCGGCAATGCTGCTGCTGTGGCTGCCATTGATGGCCTGGGCAGAGCCGCGGGCATGGCTGGACCGCGATCGCATCGCGATGGGGGATACGGTCACCCTCAACGTGCAGAGTGATGCCGGTGCGCCGGACTTCACGCCGCTGCGCGGTGACTTCGATCTCAGTGGGCAGACCAGCAGCCGCCAGGTGGAGTGGAGCAACGGCAGCATGCAGCAACGCAGTCTGTATGGCGTGGCGCTGACACCGCGACGCAGTGGCGCGCTGACGATCCCGGCCCTGCAGGTGGGTGCTGCGCAGACCGCACCGCTGACGTTGCAGGTGGACGCCGCCGCCCCGGTCACCGCTGCCAACGGTGCGGCCATGGCGTTCATTCAGACCGATGTCGACGATGACACGCCCTACGTGCAGCAGAGCGTTGGCGTGGTCGTGCGCCTGTTCTTCGCCTCGCAGCTGGCCTCCGGCGAGCTCATCGTGGATACGCCCGCCGGTGCCTCGCTGCAGCGGGTGGGCGACGACCGCACCGACGTGAGGCAGGTCAATGGACGCCGCTACAACGTGGTCGAGCGCCGCTTCCTGCTGATTCCCGAGCGCAGCGGGACACTGCGCCTGGCCGGCGCGCGCTTCAACGGCCGCAGCGCAGGCGGCTTCTTCGATGACTTTTTCGGAGGGGGCGATGGCCGCATGAACGCCACCGGCGCCGACCGCACGCTGCAGGTGCAGGCACAGCCGGTGCAGGCGCCGCAGCCGTGGCTGCCGTTGCAGGGCCTGCAGTTGCGCTATACCAGCGCGCCGAGTACTGCGCGTACCGGCGAGGCCGCCACCATCGTGGTCGAAGCGATCGCCGAAGGTGCCACCCGTGCCCAGTTCACCGACCTTCCGGTTCCGGACCTCGGCACGGCGGCGCAGGTGTTCGCCGAACCGGCGCAGTACGAAGAGACCTTCAATGGCAGCACCCCGCGGTTGAAGATCACCCGTCGTTACTCCGTCGTGCCCCGCCAGCCGGGTCCGCTGCAGGTGCCGGGGCCGAGGGTGTCATGGTGGAACGTGCGCGACGGCAGCGCGCAGCAGGCACGACTGCCGGACCTGGCACTGACGGTCAGCGCCGGTACGGGCACTGCCGCGCCCGCCCCGCCGCCGCCGATCGACACCGATGCAGCGCTGCCCGACGACGACACGCGCATTGCGGCCACCGATCCGATCGCCTCGGGGACGCCGAGCCAGCCCTGGCCCTGGATTGCCGCGGTGATCGGCCTGGCGCTGCTGTGGCTGCTGACCCTGCTGTGGGGCTGGCAGCGCGGACGCGGTGGGCCGTCCATGCGCGGTGCCACTCGCCCGCCGGGGCCGCCGTCCGGGCCGGAAGCCAGCGAAGGACGCGGCAGCGTCGCCGAACTGCGCCGGGTGCTGGACGGCGAGGGCTTCGACCAGGTCGAAGCGCAGCTGTGCGCGATGGCAGGTGTACCGCGGCTGGAGCAGGTCATCGCCAGGCTGGGTGATCCGATCCAGCGCCGAGTGCTGCAGGACCTCCAGCAGGTGCGATGGGGCGGGCAGGGAGAGCCGGCACCACTGCGTGTGCGGTTGCGCGAGGCCTTCCGTGACGGACCACACTGGTCGGGGACCGCCCGCGGCACCGACACTGGGCTGGCGCCGCTGTATCCGCAGCGCCGAACCTGAACCGGCGCCGCTTGCGCGCTTTGTTAGAGTGCATTCATTTTTCGAGGAAACCTGCGTATGACAGCAGCTGCCGCCGGCAAGAAGACGTTGCCCCTGCACTGGAAGATGGGCATCGGCTTCGCGATCGGCCTGATCCTGGGACTGACCGTGCACGCCCTGGGTGGCAGCGTCGATGGTCTGCAGACCGGTGCCAAGTGGGTCATGGACTACATCACCACGCCTGCATCGGGGCTGTTCCTCAACCTGATCTTCATGCTGATCGTGCCGTTGATCTTCTCGGCGCTGATCATGGGCGTGTCGGAGATGGGCGACATCCGCGCCCTCGGCCGCATCGGCTGGAAGACGCTGGCCTATACCGTGCTGCTGTCCGGCATCGCCGTGGCCATCGGCCTGGTGCTGGTCAACCTGCTCAAGCCCGGCGTCGGCGTCGATCCGCAGACCGCCGCGCTGATGCTCTCGGAGAACGCCGAGCGCAGCAAGGAGATCGTCGCCGGCATCCATGGCACGCCGAAGGGCATGGACATGCTGCTGTCGATCGTGCCGAGCAACGTGCTGCAGGCGGCCTCCGACAACGGCGCGATCCTCTCGCTGATGTTCTTCGCGCTGATGTTCGGCATCGGCATGGTGCTGACCGATGACGAGAAGGTCGCCCCGCTGCGCCGCGCCATCGAAGGCGTGTTCGAAATCTCGATGACCCTGATCAACCTGGTCATCCGCCTGGCACCGTATGCGGTGGCCTGCTTCATGTTCAACCTGGCCGCGCTGTTCGGTTTCGAGCTGATCATCCGCCTGGGCGCCTACGTGGGCGTGGTGGTGCTGGCACTGGGCCTGCACATGGTGGTGACCTACGGCGCCGCCGTGTGGCTGTCGGGCCGTTCGCCGCTGTCGTTCTTCCGCGATACCCAGGAAGCGACGGTGATGGCCTTCTCCACCGCCTCCAGCAACGCCACCCTGCCGACCGCGCTGCGCGTGGCCGACCAGATGGGCCTGCCGCAGCGCGTGTCCCGCTTCGTGCTGACCGTGGGCGCCACCGCCAACCAGAACGGCACGGCGCTGTTCGAGGGCGTGACGGTGATCTTCCTGGCCCAGTTCTTCGGCGTGGACCTGAGCATCGGCCAGCAGATCATGGTGATGGCGGTGTGCATCCTGGGGGGCATCGGTACCGCGGGCGTGCCGTCGGGTTCGCTGCCGGTGGTGGCGATGATCTGCGCCATGGTGGGGGTCAACCCGCTGGGGATCGGCCTGATCCTGGGCGTGAACCATTTCCTGGACATGTGCCGCACGGCGCTGAACGTGACCGGCGATCTGGCGCTGACCACCCTGGTGGCCAAGGGCGAGGGCCACGACGGCCCGGCGCTGGTTCCCGACCGCGACTGAGTCCTGGCGACCTGATCGGGGTCGGATTCCTTTCCGCACGGAAAGGGCTCCGACCCCTTTTCACATGCGGAATCCGGCGGAGATCACGACGTTGCCGGCCAGCGCCCGCACGACCGGGCAAGTGGAACTGACCCCCACCCGGTGACTATGGGACAATAGGTCGCCCGCACGTCCGCGGCCGCCTCCCGATTCCGACAGAACCATGACGCAGCCTACCCGTCGCCAGTTGGCCAACGCCATCCGCTTCCTTGCCGCCGATGCGGTTGAAACCGCAAAGTCCGGCCACCCCGGCATGCCCATGGGCATGGCCGACATCGCCGAAGTGCTCTGGAACGACTACCTTCGCCACAACCCGAGCAATCCGCACTGGTTCAACCGCGACCGTTTCGTGCTGTCCAACGGCCACGGCTCGATGCTGCAGTACGCGCTGCTGCACCTGAGCGGTTACGACCTGCCGATCGAGCAGCTCAAGCTGTTCCGCCAGCTTGGCAGCCACACCGCCGGTCACCCGGAGCGCCATGAAACCCCCGGCGTGGAAACCACCACCGGCCCGCTGGGCCAGGGTTTCGCCAATGCCGTGGGCTTCGCCCTGGCCGAGAAGCTGCTGGCGCAGCGCTTCAACCGTCCGGAACTGGAGGTCGTCGACCATCGCACCTGGGTGTTCATGGGCGATGGCTGCCTGATGGAAGGCGTCTCGCATGAAGCCGCGTCGCTGGCCGGCACCTGGGGCCTGCACAAGCTGGTCTGCTTCTGGGACAACAACCACATCTCCATCGATGGCAACGTCGAAGGCTGGTTCACCGACAACACGCCGGAGCGTTTCGAGGCCTATGGCTGGAACGTGGTCCGCGATGTCGATGGTCACGACCCGGAGAGCATCAAGGCCGGCATCGAGGCCGCGCTGTCGCAGAGCGACAAGCCGACCCTGATCTGCTGCCGCACCACGATCGGCTTTGGTTCGCCGAACAAGGCCGGCAAGGAATCCAGCCACGGTGCCCCGCTGGGCAAGGACGAGCTGGAAGCCACCCGCAAGCAGCTGGGCTGGGAGTACGGCCCGTTTGAAATCCCGCAGGCCATCTACGACGGCTGGCGCGCCAACGGTGCCGGCACCCTGCGCCAGGCCGAATGGGAACAGCTGTTCGACAAGTATGCGGGCCAGTATCCGGCCGAAGCCGCTGAACTGACCCGTCGTTCGCACGGCGAACTGCCGGCCGACTTCGTTGCCCAGGCCGACGCGTACATCGCCAAGGTCGCGGCTGAAGGCCCGACGATCGCCTCGCGCAAGGCCTCGCAGCTGGCCATCGAGGCCTTCGCGCCGCTGCTGCCGGAAATCGTCGGCGGCTCGGCCGACCTGGCGCACTCCAACCTGACCCTGTGGAAGGGCAGCACCTCGGTCGCCAGCGACGACGCCAACGCCAACTACGTGTACTACGGCGTGCGCGAGTTCGGCATGACCGCGATCGCCAACGGCCTGGCGCTGCATGGCGGCTTCATTCCGTTCGATGCCACCTTCCTGGTGTTCAGCGATTACGCCCGCAACGGCGTTCGCATGAGCGCGCTGATCCCGGCCCATGCCATCCACGTCTACACCCACGATTCGATTGGCCTGGGCGAAGACGGTCCGACCCACCAGCCGGTGGAGCATCTGGCCTCGCTGCGCTACATCCCGAACAACGACGTGTGGCGCCCGTGCGATGCCGTCGAGTCGGCGGTGAGCTGGAAGGCGGCGATCACCCGCCAGGACGGCCCGAGCTGCCTGGTGTTCAGCCGTCAGAACCTGCCGCACCAGCCACGGAGCGCCGAGCAGATCGCGCAGATCGAGCGTGGCGGCTACGTGCTGGCCGACGCCGCCGGTACCCCGGACGTGATCCTGATCGCCACCGGTTCGGAAGTCTCGCTGGCCACGGAAGCGAAAGCCCAGCTGGACGCGGCCGGCCTCAAGACCCGCGTGGTCTCGATGCCGTCCACCGATGTGTTCCTGCGCCAGGATGCGGCATATCGTGAATCGGTGCTGCCGAACGCCGTGCGCAAGCGCGTGGCGGTGGAAGCCGGCGTCACTGGTTTCTGGCGCCAGTTCGTCGGCCTGGACGGTGCGGTGATCGGTATCGACACCTTCGGTGCCTCGGCCCCGGCCGACCAGCTGTACAAGCACTTCGGCATCACCGCCGCGCACGTGGTGGACGCCGCCAAGGCGCTGTAAGCAGCATCGCGATGTGATGCAGGGAAGGCCGGCGCAAGCCGGCCTTCCCTTTTGGGCTGGCGCCGGGGGGCGGCCCCCCGGGGGGGGGGGGGCGCCCCGCGGGGGCCCCGGCCCACCCCGCGGGGCGGGGGGGGGGCCCCCCCCCCCCCCCCCCCCCCCCGCC